>JAEZAV010000070.1 GCA_023430285.1 Methanobacteriota archaeon
TACTCCATTCGATAATTTAATTCAAATTAACTAAGAAATGATAAATAAATAATAAAAAAAAATTTCATCTCATTACAGATTTGATCAAGATCAGGACACCAACAATAACCACAACTATTGGGCCGGCCTGCTCTTGAATGAGTGAAACTGGTATGAGTCCAATGTTAACACAGTACCATACTAGGCCAACAACAATAAAAATCAAACTAATGTAAATGCCCCAAGCATTAACCTTCCTTTTCTTAACTGGTAGATCTGTATCAATGGTTTTATTGTTATCAGACATAAATCTAACTCCATTTAGGTATAACTTAACTTAATGTTATGTTGTAAACATGATGTGTTCCTGTGGAAGTGGCGGATGTTGTGACGGTTACACTATTTGAGGTTGATGATACATTGGTGAAACCCGATGAATTAAGGGACTTTACTATGGATGCAATTACTGTGGACTGTTGATCAGTTACAGGTCTTGAAAAGTGAACAACTACGTTTATGTTTTGACCTGTGCCTGTCATGGCTACATTTGTAACTTTAACAGGAGATTGGGAACTATTTCCAAAAACAAGGTTTGCAGTGGCATTCGTTGCTCCAAGCTGAACAGCAGATGCAATATTGTTTTGTTCGCTTTGATCAGTTATTATCAATCCAAATATCACCACTATTATCAATACTATAGATACTAAAAGTACATATTCGATTGATATCTGTCCACGTTGATCCATTTTTTTTATCCTTTTAATTATTAATTAAACATTCCAAATTTTTATGTCAATACAATATTGTTCCAGTATATAATTTAAATTTTTGCAGATTTAAACTATTCATAAATCCATCCATGAAACCTTAAATTAATACTAGGAAAAAATGGAATATTATATATTTTAATAATGATATTAATTAACTTTTCAATGGCATTTAATTAATTTCTGTCAAAACTGCTGACACTATCCTTTAAGGTAATTTTCCATTAATTTTTTTGAATTATGGATTTTATTTCCCTAAAAATATTAAATAGACTGTTAAATTGGTTTTTGAGAAAATTATATTTCAAAGTAACGACATAATATTAGTTGGTAACTGATAGGGAAAATTTTAGGGGGAGATTTAAAAAATGACCTATATGATGATCATAACGAGTGTGAAGGATTATGATAAATGGAAATCAATATTTGATGAACATGAAAACATGAGAAAGTCAATAGGTTCGAAAGGAGCATCTGTTTTGCGTAACAAAAATGTTCCTGAACAGGTGGTTGTAATTATAGAATGGGAGGACATGGAATCAGCTAAAAAATTTGTAGAAACCGAAGATCTGATTCTTGCAATGGAAAAAGCAGGGGTTATAGGACTTCCAGCAGTATACTATTTGGAAGAGAAGGATAGAACCGAACACTAAATTCAAAACAAATCCCAACCATTCAAAACCTGCACAAAAAGGTGCAGTATTCCAGATTGTTATATTGTAAAATAAGATGTTGTTGGTGAAGTTTTATAGTGATCTAAATTATTTAAATATTCGAATAACAAATTCATGCACGGATGAGAATTTCATTAACTATTAATAATTTTCTTAAACTCAAAATTCCGGGTTTGAATCGATAATTATTATAGTATTAAGGTTATTTTAATGTATAAACTCATATTCAATATTATTTTTAAATTTAATTGATGTATTGTTCTCTAAATCACTAATATTACTATTTTTATATATAATAATACCAATAAGGTTTTATTTAGCATTAGAATATATAAAATATTATAAAATATTATTAAGGTTGGGGAGGGAAATGTTCGATATTTTATCAGAAGATTCTAGGGGATTTGCAATTTCAATGGATCTACTTCTTGCACTTATCCCTCTAACTTTGGTTCTAGGTTTTGTTGCTGCAGACATGGACAACATACTTTACCAAATGGAGGACACAGTTTTTAGAGGTTCTACTGATAGAGCAGCTTCTGATGCAGTTTCGACATTAGTCACAACAAGTGGCGATCCAGTGGATTGGGAAACAACTGGAGTGGCAAATGTTGTGGGTCTGGCCCAATATGATACATCTAAAGGAGCGCCGGTAGAGGGAACGATAGATCCCGTTAAGTTGGCGGCAGTTACGGATAGCCAAATACAGTCTATCGTAGGTCCCAACTATCATTACTACATGAACATAACTACATTAAATCAAACTAACACACCTGTGACAATAAAACTCATGGGTAATGCAAGTTATCCAAATGCCAAGGATGTGGTTAAAGTTGAACGTGTTGTATTATCATCCAAATTTAAGGTGGTAACATCACTTATTCAACAGATAAGATTTACAGGGGGCGGTAAAACTTATACTACATCGCCATTCCAAACCAGTTACACATCTACCAATACCTATGATTATTGGATATTGTTGGCAAACAATCAGGGATTTACAGCTGCAACAGTTAGTGTTAACAACAACGTGTTTAGCTTTAACTCAGCTAACATGGGTACTCCACAAAAAATTAATTCAACATTCCTAACTACTAATTCAACAATCCCAAATCAATACTTCAATAACACAGTAACATTTAATGGTACTGGAAGCTTTCCAAGTTCGATAGATTTATACATCGTTCAAACACCGAAAAATACCGGTGCTTCAGAAATAACATCTGACGCTGTAAAATTAAAACCAAGTACATTTGACTTATATTTATGGTTAAGTTAAAATGAGTGATAAAATGGATGAAAAAGGATTTTTATTTACAACGGATGCTGTTCTTGCTTTGGTAGTTGTTATAGTACTTACAGCTTCTGTTGTAACATACGGGCTCCTTCCAATTTATCAGGGACAAAATCATCAACACTTAGAAGCCATTGCAGATAGTGCACTGGAAACTATGGAGCAGGATGGAACTTTAAGGCAAGCTGCAGTTCAATACGCTAACAACAACACCACAGGTGCCCAGGCACTGTTAACAAACAAACTTGACCTCTTAATCCCCAGCACAGTGGGGTATAAGCTGACCATGGATCCCTATGGTTCGGTGAGCGATAACAATGGTGTTTTAACTTCTAACGATGTTGCCACCAAGGTAAAGGTAATATCAGCCCCTAGTGAGGGATGGATGGGAAGGGCTTACTACAAACAGGATGAAGTTCAGTTTCAAGACATTACCGGAACACAGGTAACAACAGTTTGGAACTTCCACAACTACCTGAAAAACTTTAGCCCTTGGAGTGGTGGATTAAACACCTACAAATACTGGGGTGCAACTAGTAGTGGAGGAAGTAAGAATATTACTTTCACAATTCCGGGTCCAGTTAACAGTGCTAGATTTTTAATTGGGTCAGCAGCAGGTAGCGGTCAAACCAAATCATTCGGAGCAAACCTTCTATTCAATGGTATTTACAATAACTACGTCCTAAATTCAAGTTTCATACCTCTGTACACCAGTGCTAACCAGGGACTTATATTTAACTATCTGCAAAATATCAATCCAACTACATTGATAAACGGTCAAAATAATTTCCTTTTAACCTACAATGCAACAACCAACAATAACATGCCATGGTTCTCAATCATTGCAAATTATACCAACACCATAAGTGTTCCAAAGGGTATTGCAAACGACACAATTCCATTTAACGATATTGCAGGAATAGGAAGACCAGATGCATGTATTGGTTACAACCTTGATACTGGTGTAACAACAGCTTTACCAGGCTGCAGCACAGCATGGGGTTCAGCTAACTATCCATTGAACACTCCATTTGCTCTAACAAACATCCCAACTTCTGGAACTGGTACTCAAACAGGATCCGCAGTTGCAACACAACAAAACATCTACATTCCTCCGGGAAATAGGCTTTTTGATGCATACACAGTTGTAAATGCATATGGTGGGGAAGATGGTGTTATTGTACAGGTCAGGAATACCACTGGAATATGGACAACTGTTTTCAGTTCGTGGACTAACACCAACAGGACAGATGGAGGATATGGTAATGTTCCAGGTATAATAAATATCTTACCGTATTTAACAAGCGGAAATAACAGTGTAAGGATAATAACATGGGACGATGTATCTAGTTCAGATTACGATTTAGTTGGTCTTGAAAGTTGTTATTCAAGGGTTACCTACAGTAAATTTCCAATTAGGTGGGATACTTTCCCATTTGTAAGTGCCCAGAATTCCACATCAAGTAAAACAACAAGTACAACAGAATCTCAGATACAACCATTCAAAATTGATGCAGATGCACAAAGTGCTCTACTCTTCGTTGGTGCAGGACTTGACACAAGGTCGATATCAGTGACCGTGAAAAATTCAACTGGAGGATCTGCAACCATTTACAATGGACAAGTACCATATGTATTAGATATGGCTAGCTTGGATTCAACACGAGTTCTTTCACAAGTACTTCCTAATGGAACAGTGGCACCAAAACCAGGTAACTACACTATTGCAATAACTATTACTCCGGCTTTGGCATATGAATCTGGAGATGGGGCGAGTTCACCACCGAACTATGGTTACAGTGCAGATCCTGAGATATTTTCAGGTACAAGGGTCAGTGTAATTTATCCTAAGTTTCTAGAAAATGTGTGGGCTGTGGGTTACGCATCCACATCAAACCAAGCTGCATTAAATGCAATTGCTAGTCTTAAACAAACATTAACTGATGCTGGATATTCGTATGATCCAAGTTTAATTAGAAACAATACTTTATGGACTGGAGATGTTCCAAACGCAATACCAGTGAGACTTGATTTGTGGGAACAATAGAAATAGGGAAGAGATAACATGGATGATAAAGGATATGCTTTCACACCAATCGTGTTGCTGCTTTTCATACCAGTAATTATTATAGGTGTTTCATTTAGTGGAATAGTAAATGAATTAAACTCTTTATCTTCAATAGCGATAGCTGGAGATGTTACCACCACAGTTGCTACAAATGTAATTAAAGCCATCAGGGACGATACAGGCGATGCTGGAAGAAATGCAGCTTACACTGCAACTAGAGAAGTTATTGATAATTACAACGGAAACAACAATCCATTCTTTGGTAAAACAGCTCCATCAGACAGTCAAACTTATATCGAAACTAATACATTGGCAATGTT
>JAEZAV010000033.1 GCA_023430285.1 Methanobacteriota archaeon
TGTTTTTTAAAATAAAACTTTAAGTAGAATACAAAACTTAAATATGAAGTAATATAAATTACTGAGATCAAGGTGATACCATGAGGATAATAGAAGAAATTATTGGTAAGGAAGTTCTTGACAGTTCTGCAATTATAATTGGTAAAGTAAAGGATGTAGAGGTAAACTTTGAAACCAAAACATTAGAATCATTCATTCTAGGAAAGGGTGGAATATCTGAAGGTCTTGGTATTTCCAAAGGGGAAACAATAGTTCCCTATGAAATGGTTAAGAAGATTGGTGACAAGATCCTTTTAAAAAGTGCAGCTGAAGATATAGACGAAGATTTGGATTAGAAGTTAACCTTTCCAAATTTATTTTTATTTTGCTAATTTTTTGAATTTGATCAAATGAAACATTTTTTCGGGGATATTTCTATGGAACTAACTGGCATCTGCAGTTTATGTAGAAAAGCAGGAAAAATTCACACCTGCCAACTTTGTGGAAGTTTGGTTTGTGAAGAGTGCTACAACCCATCCAAGGGGATCTGCAGATCCTGCAACAAGAGAAACATTCCAGATATTAAAACCCTTAAATAATGTCTTCAGTACTTAGTAAGAGCAACAGATGTGATATAAATGGATAAAAAAAATGAATTAATAACCCTCCTAAAGGATAACCAAGTAGTTAAGTACGGTAAATTTACCCTGTCCTCTGGAAGGGAAAGCAGCTACTACGTAGACATGAAGAGGGCAATTACAGATCCCATCATCCTTAATAAGATCGCGGAATTAATTACAGAACTGATAGCCGATGATAAAATTGATAAGGTAGCGGGCCCTGCATTGGGAGCAATTCCAATAGTCACAGCAGTTTCACTGGAATCTTCAATTCCCATGCTCATGATCAGAAAATCTAAAAAGGATTATGGTACATCAGAACTTATTGAGGGAGATTTAGCGGATGATGATATTGTGGTGGTTGTTGAAGATGTGACAACAACTGGAAATTCGCTTATTAAAGCAATTCAAGCAGTTTCTTCCAATGGTGGTCTGGTTAAAAGAGCATTTGTTGTGGTTGACAGGGAAGAAGGTGCAATAGAAAATCTTAAAAATGAAGGGATTGAACTGGAACCATTGGTCACAGTCAAAGACTTCATGTAAAAAACAAATAAAACCTTACTTTTTTTTAGTCCTTAACATGTTTTACCAAGTGGTAAACTTCGGAAGCTATGAGTTTCAAGCCTGTTTCAACAGCATTGGGGGATCCTGGCATTGAAATAATAATAATTCCATTGTAAACTCCTGCAGTTGCCCTGCTTAAAATGGCACCTGCTCCTATTTCCTTGTAGGATTCATGTCTGAATATTTCTCCAAAACCAGTTAATTCCTTTTGGAAAAGTGGCTGCAATGTTTCGATGGTAATATCCCTAGAACCTATACCAGTTCCACCGGTTGTTAAAATAATTTCTGCCGAGGTTTCTTCTATTATATCATCAATGGTGGCTTTTAAAAGATCTCCATCGTCGGGGATGACCGTGTAAAAGACCATTTCATTCTCATTTTTCAACCTATCTATGATAAGGTTACCAGAAACATCAGTTGTTTTGTTTTCGAGATAATCTCTGTATTTACTATCGCTCAAGGTAATAACAGCAAAATTAACGGATTTAGGTGAACTCTGCTTATGTTCTTCCATACTTTTACTTTTCATAGTTTCATCCCATCAAGATCTGTTTTAATAAATTAATCCTATGCAACTTTTTGTTGAATTTACAATATCAACTTTTGTTCAAATTATTACATGGAAAATATCATTATCAGTAGTTTTAATTTGAATCTAAACAGTTTTTGAATAAGAATAAGTTTAAATATCCTGAAAAATAGATTTTTAAGAAGAGAGAGGGCATTAGGTCCAAATCGGAGGCGGTTAATTTTTTTGCGAAAAAAATTAAGAGGAGTCTAATTATACCCTCCCTCATCAGTTACTTTATGTTTTTAAGTACATAAAAGCTTTTGCACAGAGTGCCTTAAAATTATAAAAAGCAATATTTATCCTTTATTATGTAAAATAAAGGAATATATTGAGATTTATAACATAATTATCCCTATTTAGTCGCTGAAATTTTCATTAAATTATAAACTTATTTATAAAACTTGTTTAATAAAAATTGTAGTATGAACCATGGAGTCTACGTCCTTGATGCTTCGGCTATAATTGGAGGATTTATATCTAAAAAGGATAATTTTGTCACGGCATCAGTAATTAATGAAATAAAGGATTTAAAATCAAAAATAAGTCTTGAAACTGCAATCGAAGATGGATCAATCAAAATTATTGAACCAGATGTTTCTGATCTACAAGAGGTTGAGAGAGTCATCAAGGAATCTGGAGATATTCTTAGGTTATCCGGAGTTGACATTAAGTTGGTTGCTTTGGGATACAAATTGAAGAGGGAATCCTTAAACCCTACAGTTGTGACCGATGATTATTCAATGCAGAACGTTCTTAAAATTATTGGAATATCATACAGGAGTGTTCTGACCGATGGTATCAACGAAGTATATGGTTGGATCAAGGTCTGCAAGGGATGTAAAACTAAATATCCTCCAGAATATAAATTTGAGGAATGTGAAATATGTGGTACACGCATCATCAAAAAACGGATCAAAAATCCATGAGAATACTAATTTTTAACTGAATTGCATAGATTTGATGAATTTGAAGGATAAAACAAACTTTAAAACTGGATATTATTTTTTTTTAGTTAATTATAAAAACCTCTCTACCTAACACTGTTTTAATGATGAAAATAGGAGTGGTTGTTCACGGGCCTCAAATTGTTGATACGGGATACGCAGTTAAGATACTGAAACTTCTTGAAAACTATGGGGATGTTACCGCAATACTTGGCGGAACCATGGGCAGAACGGCTGTAATTGATGCGGAACTTGAAGATAACATTGACATTGGTCAAAAACTTCTTCCAAGCCAGTCTATAGAGAAACTTTCAAAAAATTCAGACTTGGTTGTACTCATCAACTATGGAAAGTCCAGTGTAACAGGACATGCATTTGGATACAAGGTATTTAACAGATGTGATGTTGATCCTATCCTGTTGCAGATAGAACGACCTGGAGAAAATGATGGAACAGTCATACCATGGAACAAGGATCTAGCTGCCTTTGCAGAAAATATTGCCAGAGATCTTAAGTTACAAATAATCGATCCTTCACTCATAACTGATAAAATGGAATTAAATGGGGTAGGAGCATTTAAATCAGGTAACATAGTTCATAGGAAGGTAGCTGGAGTTTCTCCAGATGAAAATATTCTTTTAAACGGTATTGTGGTTGGGAGATCAACATCAAAAAATGTTATACTGGTTGCAGAGGATGGGATCCTCACCCAGATCCTTGGGGGCATAATAAAAAATCATGGAGTTGAAAAGCTTGGAAAGATCGATCTTGAAAATGCAGTGGTTAAAACAGGACTGCTTAGAAGGTCAAAAGTTAAACCAAGAATAATTAAATCTAAACAGAATAATGAAAATAGAAATTCTTCTAAACTCAATATATCTTATTTAAGTCATGCAGCTGAGGACATATACAAATTAAAAGATTCTGATCTTGTGGTAACTGTTGGAGATGATACTACGCTGGTCGCAGCAGATATTCTCTACAGATTCAACGTTCCAATCATTGGCATAACAGATGGGGACCTTGACCGTGTAGTTGAGGAAGGGTTTAAACCAGTTGGATCTATGATCATAGAATTAGAAAGCGGTTGGGATGACATTATAGGTGAAAAAATCTTTTTAGAACTGTTTAATGGCAAACAAACCATGGAAATAGAAAATATAGAAAATTTTAAAAGTAAAATCATACAAATTATTAGCAATACCACCAGTAAATATAATTTAAAATACAATTAGGATTTAAAACCTTGAATGGGGTGGATACTTGAATTTAGATACTCTTGTTAATTCTATCAAAACCTACGAAGGAATCACTCGCAAAAATTTCATCAAGGGTGCAACCAAAATTTTGGATGATACCTACAACATAGCAGGCAGAACAGCCCTAGGATATGGGGATGATGCCTCCGCAATAGACATCGGAAATGACAATTATCTTTTAATGGCTGCAGACGGAATGTGGGGACAGCTCATGGAAGGAAACCCGCGATGGGCAGGTTACTGTTCTGTTCTTGTTAATGTCAACGACATAGCAGCAATGGGAGGTATTCCCATGGGCATGACAAATGTTATATCTGTAAGTGACCCAGAACTATGCAACGAGATAATGCTGGGTATTAAGGAAGGTGTTAAGAAGTTTGGAGTGCCAATGGTTGGAGGACACCTTCATCCAGACACACCCTACCTTGCATTAGATGTTTCCATAACTGGGATAGTGGGAAAAGATGATGTTATAACCAGTGCTGGTGCCGAGGTGGGAGACGTTGTGCTCGTGGCAATGGATTTAGATGGGCAGCAACATCCTGACTTCAAACTTAACTGGGACACAACCACTCACAAAACAGCGGAACTGGTACAGGCACAGATAATGGCCATGAACGAGCTGGGAAAGAAACACCTCTTAACAGCAGGGAAGGATGTAAGTAACCCTGGAATCATTGGAACCCTTGGAATGTTACTCGAAGCATCAGAAGTTGGAGCAACCATCGAACTTGGAAAAATTCCTAGAAACTCCTCTGTAGATTGGGAAGAATGGCTCAAAGTTTATCCAGGATCAGGATTTGTTCTGACAGCCAAGGAAGAAAATGCAGAGGAATGCATAAAAATACTGGAAAAGGTTAACATCACCACCCAAGTGGCAGGCAGAATTATAGAAGAAAAGTTACTTAACTTAACACACCAAGGACAGGAAAGAACTGTCTTCGATTTCAACAAGGACATGATAATCGGAATTAAAGAGGAAATTCTCTAAAAGGAGAGGTTATAATGCGTGTAAAGGTTAATGGAGATGAATTCACACTTCCTGAAGGTTCAAATATCAAGGATGCGATTGAAGCTTCTGGATCGCCCTATTTGGATGGATGTGTTCTGGGTGTAATAAAGGGAAAGGAAGAATTTGAAAAACACGTTAATAAGTATAGTTTTAAAACCACCAAGGGCAGCATAATCATAGAGCTCCTTGAAGATTGTCCTGAAATTCTTCTTAACACTTGGAAGAATCATTACAGGGAGTTTGAAGGTTTAAGAATACGATGGACAACTACCAACGAGGTCAGTTTAGGCCCTGTTGAGACAGAACTCACACCAACCAAGGATGAACACGAGTACTTGAGTTGGGATGTAATTTTAAGTCTTTCAGGATTTTCAGCCGAGGCCACACACATAATATTCAGCAAAGAGAAACATAAAAGTGTTTACGGAGCACCTAAGGAAAATAATGGTGTTTTTGCAAGGGTTGTCGGTGGAAAACGGACAATTATGAAGCTCACAGACGACGATGTGGTGAAGTCTGTTAAACCTGTTTTAGAAAGGAAGAGCATAGTTCAAAGCGCGGCAGTAACCAAACTAGAAACATTAATTTCAGATGGGAACGAAATATTTACCTACGTACTGATGGAACCAGAAGAAAAATCACCTAGTTCAGTTGACCAGTTTTTTGCCCTCACAGAACGGGGAGAACTAGATGTGGACTACGAATCTGAATCGTTTTTAGGTTTTTATGGGTTGCAGGGACTAGAAAAAGATCCTGAGTACATTGATCAGCGAAGGAGAGGTACAGTCACCCTCAGAAACAGTGGTAAAGGTGTTGGAAGAATATACGTTTACAGAGAGGATAGGGTATCCACACCAACCCACACGATTGTTGGTAAGGTAACTAAGGGAATTCAACTCATGGACATTGCAAACCAGGGAGATAGAATCACTGTAAAAACTGTTCCAGAGAGGATAATGACACTGGCAATGACCCAGAAGGAAGCAGGAGAATTTCTAGAATCCCAGGGAATTAAACAGATAAGGGATGGATCAAATGATGATGAGGCTGTGGTTGTTAAGCAGGATCCTCAGTTTACCATGGACATCATAGGTAAAAAAGAGGTGGTCACAACTGGTGTGCCTGAAGATGAAATGATATACATCGAACTCAACGAAGAGACTCCAAAATCTTCGTGGTACTTCCAGAAAATCACTGGTTTGCTTGATGCTCCTGTTGGTTCGCTGAATGTGATGTTCGCATTCCCTGGAATGAAGGTTATGATGTTCAGGGGAAATTCAAAAGAATCTAAGGGACTCATACCAGAAAACAACCCAGTAAAATGTGTTAAAGCCGGTGAAATAGGAATAACAAACATGTCCCGTAGACAGATAGGTGTTGTGGGTGTCAGGTTTGAAGACAACGATGAATTTGGACCTACTGGAGAACCATTCCAGGGCACCAACATAATAGGAAAAGTAGTTAAGGGTCTAGAAAATCTTGAAAAGTTCAAGGAAGGTGAGACAGTTTATGTTGCAAGACGAAAGTTCTAAGATCACTCGTATGATCATACTGGGGCCATCTGCAAATATAAGTCAGACGGAACTAGTCAGAAAACTCCACATGATGGAACTTCCAATAACCATCAAATCCACATGTTACGGTGCAGTAGTTAATGGAGAGGAATCTGCCGTTAACACGGCAGTGGAAAAGGCTCGTAATCTAGATTACTGTAATATTTTTACCAAAGACAGAGGTTTTCCACCGGGTGATCCCAGAAGATGCCGAGCTAAAAGGGGAGGGGCAAGGGAAGGATTTCACCAGCTTGAAAAGGAATTTGAACTTTTAGGTTTCGTGAGTGAAGCACTGGAACACCCCCACAAAGTCAGCCTTAAAAAGCCCAAAAAAGTCCCTGTTGATACATTTAAAGAAGTTGTGAAGGAGTGTGAAGAATGAACCTTACAAATTCATCCACAGGGGAAGAAATTGTACCAGTTGCAATGGCCATACACGAACTTGTTAACAGGCTTCCAATAACCATGCGAACCCAAAAATCTGGTGGAGTCAGAATAGAGGAAGGTAAAGTTTTAGAAACTGATTATACAGGACCAATTCTAGAAAAAGTTCTTGAAGACGGTGAAATATCCAATGAAACACCTCAAGATGGTCCTTACAAAGGAACTCCAGTTATTGTAGTTCCCTTAATAGAAAATAATGAAGTTATAGCTGCAATAGGTGTTATAGATACAACCAAAGGAATTTACAGTGATATTATGGAGATGACTAGGCGACCTGAACAACAGGATAATACAAAGGGGGAATTTTATTAAAATAGCAATATTCCCGCCCAATTCCCTAATACTAGCGGATCTTGTCGAAAGAAAGGGGCATGAAGCTCTTGTTCTTCAAAAAGAGATAAGAAAAAGGGTTACTGATGTGGAAATAGATTCACCACCACTCAACATAACAGAAGAAGAACCTATAAAAGGACTTAAATATGCAGCAATTGAAGTACCATCTGGAGTAAGGGGTAGAATGGCAATATTCGGTCCTTTGATAGAAGCAGCTGAGGCTGCTATTATTATGGAAGATGCTCCATTTGGTTTTGGATGTATAGGCTGTGCCCGAACCAACGAACTTTCCATGTTCTACTTAAGAAAGAGGGGAATTCCACTTTTAGAACTTCATTATCCAACCACCAAGGAAGAAACAATGGAAGTTGTAAACAAAATCAACACATTTTTAGACAGTTTAGACGAGTTGGAGGATAAAAATGGTTAAAATAGCTCAAATTTCATGTGGAACAGATTACAGTGGTGTTCAAAAGGAGATTGAAAAGGCTGCAGAAACCTTTGGAGCCGAGATCATCATTCCAGAAGCAGATCTTGATTACATAGATGAAGCCTACGAAAAATTTGGTTTCAATGCACAAAGTACTGGAATCAGGCTCATGATAGCCAGGGCAACCTCAATTGTAGAGGGTAAAACAGATGCAGATGCTGTTTTCATAGCCACTTGTTTCAGGTGTGCAGAAGGGGCCCTTGTAAGAAATGAGGTAAGAAGATTCATCCAGAACAACACCAACCTTCCAGTTGTGACCTACTCGTTCACAGAACGTACCAAGGCAGATGAACTATTCATAAGAATGGAAGCTCTTTCCACCATCGTTGCAAGAAAAAGTCTCCTTGCACGTGAAAAACAGGAAGGACTCACTTTGGGTATAGATTCTGGTTCATCAACAACCAAAGCAGTTCTAATGGAGAACAACAAAGTCATAGGAACTGGATGGTTACCAACAGCAGATGTGCTTGAAACTGCCAATACAGCCACGAATCAGGCTTTGGAGGGTCTTGATTACAAGTTGGATGATATTGAAGGTATTGGTGTCACAGGCTATGGAAGGCTCAGAATAGGACATCAGTTGAATGCACAGCTCATACAAGAAGAGTTAAGTGTCAATTCAAAGGGTGCTGTTTATCTTGCTGGAAAACAGAAGGGTGAAGCCACTGTTTTGGATATTGGTGGAATGGATAACAAAGTTATCACAGTCAACGATGGAATTCCAGACAACTTTACCATGGGCGGAATATGTGCAGGTGCATCAGGAAGATTCCTTGAAATGACATCCAGAAGGTTGGGTGTTGATATAAGTGAATTAGGTCCACTTGCACTCAAGGGAAATTATAAAAACGCAGCTTTAAACAGTTACTGTATAGTTTTCGGTATACAGGATCTTGTAACCTCCCTTGCAGCTGGAGGATCCAAGGAAGATGTGGCAGCAGCAGCCTGTTACTCTGTAGCTGAACAGGTTTATGAACAACAGCTCCAAGAAATTGATCTAAGGGAACCCCTGATTCAAGTTGGGGGAACATCGCTCATTGGAGGTCTTGTGGAGGCTGTGAGCACAGTTCTTGGAGGAATTGAAGTTATTGTACCAGAATATTCCCAGTACATAGGAGCAGTTGGATCAGCACTTTTAGTATCTGGATTGGGAGCCAAGAAATGAAGGTGGAATGCTACGATCAAAACGGTGCTGAAGTATACGAAATGATAGTGAAACACATACTTCAGGAGGTACAAGTATCCCGTTCAATTGGAGACATGAGGGTTTACGTGGATCCAAGGGAACCCCTGTTTATTGTTGTGGTTAAACTTGAAAATGCATCCCCTCCAATTCTCATAGAAGACATGGCAGAACTTGAGTACAACAAGTCAGGTAACGAAATGTTCATTAAGATCATCGATGAAAACTACCTACCTGATCTACTACAAAAACTATGGGAAACTGAAGGAAGAAATAAGGTACACCAACCCAACAGATTCGAGGTTATTGTGGACGATCCTAAAACAGAAATCCAGGGAATGATTGTCCTGGACCCCCGGGACGATCTTAAACAGAAGATCTACGATGCGATCTTCAGAATAATACCCGAAGGATTTAGGGTCATAGATCACAGATCAGAAGGAAATATAATTGCATTAACATGTACCGATGAAATGATGAAGGATGAATGGATTAAAAAAACAGAGGAAATTGTAGCGGAGGTTAAAAATGAATGAATCAAGATTTGCCCACATAACTAAGGTACATCCCTGCTTCAACGAGAAAATGCATGATAAAGTAGGCAGAATACATGTACCCATCGCTCCAAAATGTAACATTCAATGTAATTTCTGTACCAGAGAAATAAACAAATGCGAACAAAGGCCTGGAGTAGCGTCAAGAGTAATGACAGTTGATCAGGCAGTGGAACACGTCAGAAAGGTTACAACAGAAATGCCAATAGCAGTTGTTGGTGTAGCAGGACCTGGTGATGCTTTATTTAATGAGGAAACCTTTGAATTTTTCAAGAGAATGGATGAAGAGTTCCCAGATCTAATCAAATGTATGAGTACCAACGGACTGTTACTACCTGAAAAGGCAGATGAAATAGCAGCCCTTCACATAAACACAGTAACGGTCACTGTAAATGCCATTGATCCAGAGATAGGCACCCAAATATATTCAAATGTTTACTTTGACAAGAAGCTTTACAAGGGAGAGGAAGGCTTCAACGTACTCATTAAAAACCAGCTGGAAGGAATAAAAAAACTTGCAGAAAATGGAGTTGTTGTTAAGGTCAACTCAGTACTCATACCTGGAGTAAATGATAAACACATCATAGACATTGCAAGGAAGGTTAAAGAACAAGGTGCATCACTCATGAATGTGATCCCACTAATTCCAATGCACAAATTTAAGGACACACCAAAACCTGACTGTGCAGCATTAAGTGAGGTTAGGGATGCTGTTGAGGAAATAATCCCGGTTTTCAGAGCATGTACACAATGCAGAGCAGATGCATATGGAGTGCCTGGTAAAGAGGATAAACATCTTGACATGACTCCGGCAAGCCACTTTTAGATGGTTGGAAATGATAAAAAAATTGATATCATATCCAATTTAAATATTTTTTTTTAAATCCAACTATTTTTTTTAAAGAAAATACATTAACTATTAGTCTTACAATGGATGTGACGAATTTGAAAACAATGTACTGGAAAGATAACAAGCTATTTTTAATAGATCAAACCCTACTGCCTGACCAAATTGTTTACCATGAATGTGAAAACTATCATGACGTGATCGATGCCATAAAAACAATGAAAGTGCGTGGCGCTCCTGCAATAGGTGTTTCAGCAGCTTTTGCAATGGCACTAGCCGAACTTGCTGGTGAAAACATGGAAACAGCAGCTAAAGAAATAAAAGCAGCCAGACCGACCGCTGTGAATCTGTTTTGGGCTGTTGACAGAGTTTTAAATGCAGATTCTGCCCTTGATGAAGCAATACTCATGTACGATGAGGATGTTGAAACCAACAGAAAAATTGGAAAATACGGAGCTTCAATAATAGATGATGGAGACACACTACTAACACACTGCAATGCAGGTGCCCTGGCATGTGTGGATTACGGAACAGCACTGGGAGTTTTCAGAGCAGCCAAGGAAGAAGGAAAAAATATCAATGTCATTTGCGATGAAACCAGGCCCCTGTGTCAAGGCGCACGATTGAGTGTGTTTGAGATGCAGCAGGAAAACATCCCAGTCAGACTGGCAGTTGACAGTGCAGCAGGACATCTCATGCAGAAGGGAATGATCGATAAAGTTGTTATCGGGGCTGACAGAATTGCTAAAGGTGGAGTTGCAAACAAAATTGGTTCATTAATGGTTGCTTTAGCTGCTAAAAGGTTTGATGTACCCTTCTACGTTGCAGCACCAAAAAGCACGTTTGACATGGAAAATTCCATATACGACGTTGAAATAGAAGAGAGGGATCCAGAAGAAGTTATCTACTTTGGAAGTACGAGGGTGGCTCCAGAGGGAACTGAAGTTGAAAATCCAGCATTTGACATAGTACCATCAGATCTTGTAACTGGAATAATAACTGAAGAAGGAATTTTAAAACCCTTCTAATCTATTTTAGCATCCACAGCCATGTGCCACACCCCAGGACTTCTTGATTTAACTTTTCTCACATTCAATATTTCAACGTTCCTTGGCTTGGCTGTTTCAACTATTCTTTCAACAGGAACTTTGTAGTCCGAAGCAAATTCGTAGTAGTGCAGAACACCACCACCTTTAAGGGAATTAATTGCAGTGGAAAGGAAATCACACGCAGTTCCAGGTAAATTCATTATTATCCTATCTGCAGCTAAGTTTAAATCCTTTAATACTTCCTTAACATCCCCTAAAATGGGAATTATTTCTCCCTTCAACTTGTTAATTTCAATATTTCTTTTGATGTAATGGTGGGCTGCAGGATTAATGTCCACTGCGTATATCTTCACATCATGATCCTTGGCAATGGTCACTGGAAACGGACCCACTCCTGCAAACATATCAATGATGAGTTCTCCGTCTTCAACCTGTTCAGCTACTCGTCTTCTTTCGGTAGCAAGTCTGGGGCTGAAGTAAACCCTTCGAACATCCAGCATGATCCTAGTACCGAACTCTTTGTGAACTGTTTCTGAAACATCCTCCCCAGCAATGTGTTCCAGTTCCCTGGTCCTGATCACTCCCTTTATCTCGCTGGTTTTACGGTAGATGGCCTTTCTTTTGGTGAACTTCAAAGCAGCATCCCCAATCAGAAATCTTTCTGATTCAAATTCATCAGGAATCTCCAGTACAACAACATCACCCATGATGTCAAATGAATTTTTAATATCATCCACTTTATCTGCTTCAACAGTATTTTTTAGGTAGTCCTTGAAGCTCTTGGGATGTTTTTTGTGGATCTTGAAGTCAGTATCAACAACTTCAATTTCAAACCCATCAAGCTCTTTAATTAACTCATCATTTGGAACATCTTTGATTGGAATGTAAACATATTCATCTGATGTTTTAATTTTCCATCCAAGATCAATCAAGGAATTTTTTAGCAACGTCCTTCGAATTTCATCCGCATTATTTTTTGAAACCTTTAAACCCAACATTTATTTCCTCGTAAAAAAATTCGTTAGTTTATAATCAGTAATCTTAATATTAATAGATATGATTATTTAATTTGTTAATTAGAATTAAAAATTAACACTCATCAATTACCAGAATAAAAAAAAAGGTGATACAACAATGATTTACTTCATAGGGCTAGGACTCTACCACGAAACTGATATTTCCTTGAAGGGGCTAATAGCCCTTAAACAGGTTGATCATATTTACGCAGAATTTTACACGGCTAAGTTGTTTGGAGGAAACATAAAAAACTTGGAAGAACTTGTGGGGCAAGAAATACAGATCTTAACAAGGGAAGAAGTTGAAGAGGGAAACATACCACTTCAAAAGGCAGAAGTTGACGATGTGGCATTTCTCATTGCTGGAGATCCTTTGATTGCCACCACCCATTCAGAAATGTTAATTCAAGCCAGAAAAATGGGAATTAAAACCAACGTAATCCACGCTTCTTCCATACTCTCCGCAGCTCCGGGCATAGCTGGTCTGCAGGCTTACAAATTTGGAAAGGTCACTACGGTACCGTTCACAGAAAAAAACTACTTCCCACATTCACCATACATGGCAATTAAAGCCAACATGGAATCAAATCTTCATACACTCGTACTTTTAGATATACGTGCCCATGAAGACCGTTACATGACAGCAAATCAAGCACTCGAATATTTGCTTGAAGTAGAATCCATAAAGAACGAAAATGTAACCACCGAAGATTCTGTTGCTGTGGTTGTTGCAAGGGCAGGTTCTGATGAACCAGTTGTGAAGGCAGATAAAATTAAGAATTTGATCAACCAAGACTTTGGAGGACCACTACACTGCCTGATGATACCAGCAGATCTCCATTTTATGGAAGCTGAAGCTTTAGTCGAACTTGCAGATGCTCCGAAAGAATTGTTTGAGGATATTGATTAAGGACTGATGATGTGTGCACTAAACCTTTCCTAAAGTGGGCTGGCGGTAAAAATCAGCTGCTCCCAGCTTTTAACCAGAGACTTCCCAACCACATTATTAAAAACAAAACCATCGCAACCTATGTTGAACCCTTCGTAGGTGGTGGGGCCATGTTTTTCAACCTGAAAAAAAATTATAAATTAAAGGAATCAGTGCTGTCCGATATAAACAGGGAACTTGTCATGGCCTATCAAGTGATAAAA
>JAEZAV010000136.1 GCA_023430285.1 Methanobacteriota archaeon
ACATCCAAAAACAGCTGGCACAGGTCAGTTCCAACATTAAACTGGTTGAAGAAGAGAACCTTCATTTTACCTTCAAATTTCTGGGGGATATCACCCCTGAAAGGAAAGATACCATAGTGGAAATGACAGAGGAACACGTGAAAGACTACGCTCCCTTCAACATAAACATCAAGGGATTGGGGGCATTTCCAAGCACAGACTACATCAAAGTTGTATGGCTTGGTGTTGAACATCCTGGTGCATTTTCAAAGGTTCAACGTGAACTTGACATGGAATTCTCAAAAATGGGCTTTAACAAGGAAAGAAGTTACATACCTCACCTCACAATTGGACGTGTTAAAGGAAACAAAAACAGGGATGAACTCAGCGCCTTGGTTAAGGAACTAGAAAATATTGAGATTGGATCCATGAACATAGACAGGTTAACCCTTAAGAAAAGTGAATTAACACCAGTAGGTCCTATTTACACAGATCTTCATGATATTTTCTTGTGAAAATATAATTTTTTGTACTAGAATATGAAGTTAGATGCTATGTGGGAACATTGTATGTTTCCATAATTTTTTTAATATTTAAGGTGAGTTTATTGTCAGAACTAGATTACGATACTATTTTAAAGGGGATTAAACCCTCAAAACAGGAACATGAAGGAGTGATGAAACTCTCAGAAGATCTTGTTAATCTTATAAATGAAACAGCTTCAGAACTGGGTGTTGAAGTAGAAGCTGCACTTGTGGGTTCTGTTTCCAAGGGAACTTGGCTTTCAGGAAATGCAGACATTGACATCCTCATGAAATTTCCACTGGACACTTCCACAAATCTTTTGAAGAAGTACGGCCTTGAAATAGGTCATGAAACCATAAAGAAAATGGAAGGGGTAGCTGAGGAACGCTACGCTTCACATCCATATGTTACAGGTTACATCAATAACTACTACGTGGATTTTGTGCCATGTTACGATATAAAATCCTACAAGGAACTTAAAAGTGCTGTTGACAGAACACTGCTCCACACCAAATATATTCAGGCCAACCTGACCCCTAAACAGGAGGATGAAGTTGTTTTGCTCAAGAAGTTCATGGAATGTGTGGGCACCTATGGTTCAGAGTTTAAAGTGGGAGGATTTTCAGGTTACCTCTGCGAACTCATGATACTCCAGTACGGAAGCTTCGAAGAAACCATCAAGAATGCGGCTCTAAACTGGAGCTACGGTCACACAATCGATCTCATGAACTACCAAACAGGGGGAAACTTCAAGGATCCTTTGGTGGCAGTTGATCCTGTTGATCCAAACAGGAATGTGGCAGCAGCACTCACCCTCCAAAAAATGTCAGAATTCGTGGTGGCTGCAGCGAACTTCCAACAAGAACCCAAAGAATCTTACTTCAAACAAAAAACCCATGAAATGGATGAGAAAATCCTCAAAGAACTTTTCAACAATAGAAAGACTAGAACAATACTCATAACATTCAAACCTCCAAGCATACCTGCAGATGCTGTTTATCCTCAGATTAAAAAGACAGAGCATTCCATTGTTCGGATGGTTGAGTCTGAGGGTTTTGAAGTGTTTGGAAGTGCATCTTGGACAGATGAGATCAACGAAGCTGTGATATTAATAGAATTTGAAGTTTGGGAACTACCAGTTCTTAAAAAACATTTAGGACCTAAAATTTGGATAAGGGAACATCAGAAAAGATTTTTAGAGAAGTACCCTGATAATGCTTGGATAGAAGAAGATAGGTGGGTAGTAGGTATTCCAAGGGAATATACCCAAGTATTAAACCTTCTATCAGATCTTATGACAGGAAAAAAATCTGGATATCTCAAGTTTGGGAAGCATCTTAAGAAAAGGATCATGGCTGATCACCAGATATTGGACATTGAAACTATCCTGAACTCCCAATCCAACACACCGGGAATCATCAAATTTTTATACGAGTATCTACACCCTGGAGACAAAATATTCCGGTAAAAATTTGTATGGATAGTTAGTTAGTTCATAACCTTCATTTTTTTTAACCTTTTTTTATGTAGGCCCTTAAACCTTGCTTTTCATGGCGAAGCTTTCTTTGCACATTATTTTAGATGGAATTTGGTTGCAACATCCTTTTTTTTATCTGGGCAAAATCCTTTAATAATTCTTATTACATATTATAATATAAGTAATAACTATTGTGGGTGATGCAGTATGAAATGGAATGATATGTTGATACTGATCTGTATATTCGCAGTTGTAATTGTTCTGGCCCATCACTTGAATGTTGTTTCATCTGATAGTATGGAACCTGTACTTTACAAGGGAGACATAGTTCTCATAAGCTACGAAACCAACAACGTAGATGTCGGAGACATGGTGGTTTACAATGCAAAATGGTTCGATCATAAACCTGTAATCCACAGAATAATAAATAAACAAGCAGTAAATGGAAGTTATATTTATACATTGAAGGGGGATAACAATCAAAAAGAGGATCCAGAAATAGTCTACCCTGAAGCTGTGATTGCCAAAGCAGTTCAGATAAACCATCAAATCCTAATCGTACCAAAACTAGGGTACATCTCACTCTGGGTCAATGAACTCTTGGAATACTTATTCGGACAAACCATCCTTTACTATCCTTCTTAAACAGTATTCCACTAGATTTTGACATTCCATACTCGTTGAATTTATGAACAGGCTACAATTTGATGTGGTCTTTCGTATTTTTCGAGAAATTATTTGATCATCAAGAATAATTTTAGTTTTAGTGCAAATTTTTTTTGCGCAGATTCATTATCTATTACACTAATTGGAGGTTTCAGATTGAAAATTCAGAGCCTCTTTGATGGTTAAAGTCGTTGACTGTGTTTATTGTGACTTATTTCCATATAAATAACTGTAAGTCATTTTAAATAACTATCAGTCAACTATTACTATTTTTAAATGAAATATCAACTCGTTAATATGGTCTTTATTTTAGAAACAAGGTCATTTAAAGCTGTTTTATGGGAAAATAAAATAAAAAGATTTATATGATATTTTGGTTGTAAATAATAATTAACCAAACCTCATTGAAAGAAATGATTGGTTGGGAAACGGGGGAATTGCAATAAGGAAAAAATTATTATATTCCATCACAACTCTTTTATTTTTAGTACTGATCCTGAATATAGGTGCGGGTGCTGCAGCCTCAACGGCTCAAGCATCGGGTTCAACCACTGGAACAGTTACAACAACAACCACCACTAACACTACTCTTGTAAGTGGATTAACCTCCGCCCAGATCAAAGATGGATACACCAGGGCACAGAATTTTTACAACACCAACCACAGACTTCCAAACTACGTGAGCTACGGAACAAGGAAGGTTATGATATCAGACTTCCAGACCATACTCGCAACCCAAGGACTCAAGATAAACATGTACTACTCTAGACCGGTGTACATAACAAGTGATAACATCAACAACAAAACCGCAGACAACGCAAGAATAAACAACATAGTAGCAGGACTAAATGCTCTAGGCATTAAAGCCTACAACATGGGAATAGGTCCTAACACCCATGTGAAAGTGTTGCAAAATACAAACGTACCACAAAATGCATTGATTGTAGATATCTATGGTGGTGCAGATGCAGGAACTCTCCTTGAAATGGGCCAATCTTGGTATAAAAAAATTAAGGGTGCAAGATCTGTTTACAGTATATTTTGGCCACCTTCAAAGGTAATAACTGGTTTA
>JAEZAV010000015.1 GCA_023430285.1 Methanobacteriota archaeon
CACCATCCAAAATTTTTATGAACATCTGAATCCTGGAGGAATATTAATATTTGATCTGAGTCTAAACAAAAACAACTGGATAGAAGGTTTAGTTAGTGTTGATACTGTTGTGGAGGAAGATCTTAAAATAGCCAGAATTTGTCAGTCAAGGTTGAAGGACGGAATATTCAATGCAAACTTCGTATTTCTTGTGAAAGATAATGGAGAGTTTGATTTTGACATTGATCAACATGAACTGGGAGTCTTTGAAGTGGAAGAGGTAATAAATTTGATGGAAAACAAAAAATTTGAAACCCTCGTCTATGCAGGTTTCAAATCTGAAAAGTGGACAGAAAACAGTGTTGAACGTCCAGTTTTTGTTGGAACCAAAAATATGAGGAGTGTAAGTTTATGAGAGTTGCAGTGGCTGTTTCAGACGATGAAAAATTCACAGAACATTTTGGAAGGGCACAAAAATTTCTTATCTACGAATTTGATGGGGATAAAGTTGAATTAATAGACAAAAGAGAGTCAATAAAGGTTCCGGGAGAAAAACATCAATGGAGCAAATCTCTTAATATTGTAGAGGATTCTGATGTGGTAATATGCCATCAGATTGGAATGACTGCAAAACCCGGGCTTAAAAGTGAAGGAAAAAAAGTTGTTGAAGATGAAGGGCCTGTTGAAGAAGTTTTAAATAGATTTGTAGAACATGAGAAGTTCCTTAAAAAACCCCTCAATTTCTAATATTTTTTTGTAAATACTAGTTTTGAGTTTTAAATATAATTAGGTGTGAAATATGAAAGTTTTAATAATTTACAATTCAGTTCATCGTGGAAATACTGAAAAAATAGCCAGAACAATGGCAGATTCAATAGATGCAGATATTTTAAGTTACAACGAAGTGGATGGATACAACGTACTAGACTACGATCTTGTTGGATTTGGATCCGGAATTTACTATGGTAAACCCGGGAAGGATTTTGTTGAATTCATAGATAGTTTGCCCATAGTAAAGAATAAAAGGGCATTTGTATTCACAACCAGTGGGAAGGGTGATTCTAATTACTCTGAAAAACTTGCAGCTAAAGTTTCAGAGAATGGATTTAAAATAGTGGGAGAATTTTCCTGTAAAGCCTTTGATGCATGGGGTCCTTTAAAATTAGTTGGAGGAATAAATAAGGGCAGGCCAAATTCTGATGATCTGAAATCTGCTCACAATTTTGTTTGCCAACTTGTTGGAGAGGAAGGTTAAGAATTTGAGTTTTTTGTAACATTTTAACTCATGTAGGAAAAACCTATATACCATGAAGTTAAACTTTATTTAACCTCGGTGTGAATTTTAATCTTAACTTGTTTTTAAATTGTTTACATGATCAGGTACTGGATCCTTAACAATCTTTATAAACCATGAATGTGATTTATAATAAATGGTTCTTATCCAGATTAACTAGATTATGATTTTTTAGAATTGTATCAAGAACATGAGGTTTTTATTGATAAATTTTTACAGGTAAAAGTGATATTATGGCTAAAGCGAGACGTAGAAGAGTAAGAGATACTTGGAAGGAAAAACAGTGGTACACAATAATGACTCCTAAGGATTTTGGAGATCAGGAAATCGGTACAACCCCTGCAAGGGAACCAGAACAGTTAATGAAAAGGAGAGTTGAATCTTCCCTCCGTGAACTAACTGGAGACTTCAGTAAACAGTACATCAAACTTTTCTTCGAAATAAATGAAGTTGCAGGTGACACAGCAACCACCAGCTTTGTTGGACACCAAGTAACAACAGACTACGTTAGAAGTATGATTAGAAGAGGTACAAGCCGAATTGATTCAATTGTGAACGTAACATCCCAAGACGGTGTTAAACTCAAAGTTCACGTGCTTGCAATAACAATTAAAAGGGCTAAATCCTCCCAGCAGAAGTTCATCAGAGAAACCATGGAAAAGATGGTTCAAAACGCAGCAAAGGACAAAAAATTCCAGGAACTCATTGAAGATATCCTCGGTGGAAAAATGGCATCCCACATATACCATGAATCCAAAAAAATATACCCCCTTAAACGTGTTGAAACCATCAAAACTCGTGTAATTGTAGAAAAATAATAATGCGGGAAATATATGATTAATCCTCTGGAATATGTGGTCCTTATAGTAGTTCTAGGTCTTGTTGTCTACTTGAAAAAGGCGCTAGATCTATTTGGATCCATTTTCATGATAGTCATGGGTATAATAATTATTTTTAGTGCCGGTGCAAACTGGCTGATGTTAATTTTCCTTTTTCTAATTCTAGGGCTCCTTGCCACCAAGTACAAACATGAGTACAAAAAGAAAATAGGAGTTTATGAAGGGACGAGAACTCTTAAAAATGTTATTTCTAACGGAATTGTCGCCTTTGTAATGGCTGCCTTCGGAAATTATGGTGGATTTATAGGATCTATAGCTACTGCAACTGCAGATACCCTTGCAAGTGAAGTGGGTGTGGTTAAACAACCAAGGCTCATCACAACACTTAAGAAGGTGCCTCCTGGAACAGATGGGGGAATTTCATTGGTTGGAACAGCTGCTGGGATTATCGGTGCAGGGATAATAGGAGTGGCTGCATATTTACTTGGAATATACCCTGACCCATTCGTAACTCTGAAAATATCCTTAGTTGCAGGAACAGTTGGATGCTTTGTTGACAGCATTCTTGGCGCTGTTCTTGAAAGAAGAGATTACATATCCAATGAGTACGTTAATCTCATAGCAACCATAACAGGAGCCGCAATAGGAATCTTAATGGTTTAGGTGATATAAATGAAAGGAATCATAATGATCATTGATGGTATGGGAGACCGTCCCATAAAGGAACTTGGAGATAAAACACCTCTTGAAGCCGCAAAAACACCTAACATGGACAAAATGGTTGAAAGAGGAATATGTGGAATTATGGACCCTATTAGACCCGGTATAAGGGCAGGTAGTGATACTTCACACATATCAATTCTTGGATACGACCCTTATGAAGTTTACACAGGAAGGGGCCCGTTTGAAGCTGCCGGTGTAGGTTTGAATGTTCTTCCTGGAGACATAGCATTCAGATGCAACTTCTCAACTGCAAATTCCGATGGAATTATAACTGACAGAAGAGCTGGTAGAATAAGGGAAGGTACAGAAGAAATTGCATCAGCCATAAATGGAATGGTAATTGCTGACGACGTTGAAGTTATCTTCAAAGAATCCACAGGTCACAGGGCAGTTCTAGTTTTAAGGGGAGAAGGATTATCTGATCAGATTTCTGATGCAGATCCTAAACACGAAGGCAAATCTCCTAAAAAGGTTGTGCCACTTGATGATACAAAGGAAGCAGCAAGAACTGCAGATATCTTGAACAAGATAGTTTCCAAATCCTACGATGTTTTGAAGGATCTTCCCATAAACCTTGAAAGGATTGAAGCTGGTGAAAATCCTGCCAACATAATCATCCCAAGGGGTGCTGGTGCAGTACCATATGTAGAACCCTTCGGAGATAAATATGGTTTAAAACCAGTTTGTATAGCTGAAACTGGATTGATCAAGGGAATAGGTAACATCACTGGAATGGACCTTATTGATATCGAAGGTGCTACCGGAGGTATTGATACCAATCTTGAAAATATTGAAAGGGGAATTCTCGATACAGCAGCCCTTGATTACGATTTTCTATTGATAAATGTTGATGGTGCAGACGAAGCAGGACACGATGGACAGTTGGACGAGAAAATCAAATTTATTGAAAAAGTGGATGATATGCTGGCCAGATTAATGGAAATAGAAGATGCATACTTCATTTTGACTGCGGATCATTCAACCCCTATTTCAACCATGGATCACACTGGAGATCCCGTGCCCATCCTCATAAACGGTCCAGAAGTGAAGGTAGATGATGTGAAGATATTCAGTGAGAGGGCTGCTGCAAAGGGAGGTCTTTGCAGAATTCAGGGAAGTAACGTGATGGACATACTAATGGACCTCATGAACAAATCAACAAAATTCGGAGCCTGATGGAGCATTCAAACCATGTCATTAGAAATTCCTAAGTTATTTGGAACATCCGGAATAAGGGGAAAAGTCGGTGCAGATATCAGCCTCGAACTCGCAGTAGATGTTGGAAGAGCAATAGCATCTTACGTAGGTGGTAAAGGCGGTAAAATTGTGCTTGGATACGATTCCAGAACATCAAATATTATGATGGAAAATGCAATTACTGCCGGAATCCTTGAATGTGGTTGCAACGTTGTGAAACTCGGAATGGCACCAACACCCCT
>JAEZAV010000018.1 GCA_023430285.1 Methanobacteriota archaeon
ATGATTCTGGTGTAGATGATTCTGGTGTAGATGATTCTGGTGTAGATGATTCTGGTGTAGATGATTCTGGTGTAGATGATTCTGGTGTAGATGATTCTGGTGTAGATGATTCTGGTGTAGATGACTCCTATACAATAGACCCTGTTTACGAACCATTAAGTGGCGTATACAGAACTCTAACTCTAGAAAAATTCGTAGCAGATGACCTAACAACTGATGATTCCACTGTTGATGACTCAGGATCTGACGATTCAGGATCTGATGATTCCAATGCAGATGATTCAGGATCTGACGATTCAAACCCTGGTGATATCTATTACACATTAGCAACATCTGAATTAGCTGACGGAAACACACCATTAGCAGCTGGATCAGACGAAGCAGACGACTCTGGATCAGATGGCTCTGACAGTGGTTCTGGTGAAGTCGACGATAACGGATATGATGAAACAGGAATTGATGACGGATCATCAGATGATAACGGATCAGATGATAATGGAATTGATGATGGATCATCCGATGATAATGGAACAGATGAGTACACATTAACAGCTGAACAAACCGGAGTCGCTGGTAACGGCGGTAACGGCGGTAAAGGTGGCGATGGTGGAAATCTTAGTACAAGCGACACAGTTAACAGTACAAACTCTATTCCAATGCAACACACTGGATTACCTATTCTACCAGCACTTCTAGGAGTACTCAGTTTAGTGGGTGGATTTGCCATCAACAAAAGATCGTAAGATCTTTTTTACTATTTTTTTTTAACCAGTTTTTAGAATTAAATGTTTAAATGCTTGATTTTTAACAGGATTTAGTTGATTATTTTTTAATTTTATTCCCATAACAAAATTTTAATAGCTTTACTAACATATTATAGATTGTAAAGTTTAGATCAATGCTATCACATGAGTATGTTATGAGGTGCATTATTAAATTTAGAATAAATTTGTAAATCCTAAAAAAAATTGATTTTCATGGGTTAACATGAACCATTTTTAAAAAATGGGGGCTCAAAACTAAAATATTAGGAGGATTTAATCTATGGCAAAGGAAGGCAATGTACTTTTAGGTATTTTAGCAATTATATTAGGTATTTTAGTGATAATATTCCCATTAATCAGTGTTTTCACTGTAAGCTTAATAGCAGGTATTGGAATATTGTTTTTAGGAATATGGTTACTAATCCAGAGTTTTGGAGTTTGGGCTTCAAACAAAGGAGTCAGTATTTCATATTTAATTCTTGGAATTTTAGCAATTATAGTAGGTATAGGTCTGTTTGGTAATGTTTTAGCATTCAGTTTCCTTGTAAGCTTAGCACTTTACATAGCAGGATTCTTCCTGTTAATATCAGGATTCCTATCCTTGTTCTCTAAAGAAGGAACTGCTGGTAAAGGATCAGGTGTTTTAGGTATAATACTCGGTATCCTCTACATGATACTAGCAGCTTATGCATGGAACCCAATATATCTAGCACTTCTAATAGGAATTTGGTTAATCATTGATGGTATAGCATTATTTTTTGTCAATCCAATGGAAGTGGCAGAAGCACAAAACTAAGATTTTTTTTAGCCCCCATTTTTTTTAATTCAAAAATTAACTTTTTTTCAAATTTATTTGGACTATCACTTAACAGATTCAAGTAACCAATCGGCATATCCTGGGTAAATTTTTTTGGGAGGCGTTTACCCGGATAATACCGCTGGTTTTGAAGAGGTTTTAAAAATAGTATTAAACTTTCCTCAGACATGATTTTAGATTGGATGATATAAATCAATATTCCCAAATGATGCCCAAATGATGCCCAAAAAGGCTATTTAATTGGAATAATTAAAATTATCAAGACAATCGTTGTTTAAATTACTAAATTATTGAAAAGAATCTAAAAATTTCCATTGGACACTAGGTCATGATTCAAAAAATTAAAAAAATAAATGAAATGTAGGTTAAGATTCTCAAATTTATTAGTTATTTTCGGAATAACCACTGGTAAAGTCCATATACTATTAGTATTATGACCACGATCCAGAATAACCAATAAAACAATCCTGGCACGGCAACAGCTAAAATTGCAAGTACCACACCTAAAACAAACATCATTGCGCCCACAGTACTATCGTTCATAATTTCCCTCCTTAAATGTAATGTAATATGTATACACCATATTTTTTTCTTTAAAGGATTTTAAAGCTGTAAAACAACACTCTGCTTCTTTAAACTTCTGCAAGAAGTGGAACTTGAATAGTTCCTACCTTTAATAATTATGTTGTAGCTTTTAGATAAATTTACTGATTTACTCTGCAAGGTTTAGTTTCAATTATGGACTCTTGCGTATTCTACCTGAAACTCATTTTTGGATTGGAGTTTATATTTTCTTTACATTGAACATTTGTTGATGTGAAGGCTGTGATGGTGTTGATTTAATAGATAATTTAAAATTCCATGGCACTAAATAATAATATTAATCATAGTGATTAGGAGGAATTCAATTTGAACTACGACGATTGTATTAAATTTGCAAATGATACACCTGTTTGTTATCTCGCTTCTGCAGAAGTAGATCAGCCTCGTGTAAGGGCTTTAGGTTTCTGGTTTGCAGATGAAACTGGTTTTTACTTTCAGATAGGTGCTGTAAAGGATATGTATGCCCAGCTTCAAGCAAATCCTAAGGTTGAAGTGTGTTTCTGGCAGCCTGGAGAATATTCTGGAACCATGTTGCGTGTTGCTGGTGAAATAGAATTCGTGGACGATCCTGAACTTAAAAAGAAGGTACTGGAGGACAGACCATTTCTAAAAGAATTTGGCATGACATTTGATCATCCGGGACTTGTAATATTCAGAATTCCAAGTGGTGAAGCCTACTTCTGGACCATGGAATCAAATTTTGATCCCAAGAAACCCATCAAATTCTGAGATCTAAAAGATATTAAACTGTTAAAACAAGTAATTGGTTTGATCTTTAATGAATGGATTAAACCAATTATCTGTTGATTTTAGAGCATTAGCTTGGTAATGAAATAGTTAACAACAATTGTAATTATCATTTATTTGATTATAATAAATTTTCAGTGGTTATTATGGAGGAAAATCAATACAAATGGGGAGTGGTAATCATTGCCTGTATGGCAATTTTTATCATTGTTTTGGATTCTTCAGCAATGAATGTGGCCATCACAACATTGGTTGTAGAATTAAACACGACACTAACTGCTATTCAGGGTATTATAGCAATTTATGCGTTGATAATAGCATCTTTCATGCTTCTGGGTAGTAAATTACAGGATGTTCTGGGCAGGAAGAGGGCATTTCTCATTGGTCTTGGGATCTACGCCTGTGGAACACTGACTGCAACCTTGAGTGTAAATGCCACCATGTTACTTATAGGCTGGTCAATTCTTGAAGGTATAGGTGCAGCCATGATTTTACCTGCAACCACAACCATTGTGGGCTCACATTATAGTGGAAAGGATAAAGTCACAGCATTTGGTATATGGGGAGGGATAGCTGCAATGGGTGCAGCAGTGGGTCCAATAATTGGGGGAATTTTCACATCCTTCTTAACCTGGAGATTGGTGTTTGGATCTGAACTAATATTTGTCCTCATCATATTCCTATTTAGAAACCGCATATCAGAATCAGCACCAACCCTCAAATGGAAAGATCTAGATTTGGTTGGAGCGGTTCTGTCCATAGTAGCTCTCATCCTCATAGTACTGGGTATACTGTTTTTAACACGTCCAGAAAATTGGGGCTCTGTATTGGTTTTAATAGGATCTGGACTGGTACTCTTCACAGTATTCTTGCTATGGCAAAGAAGAAGAATCAAAAATGGACAGGAACCTCTATCTGACATATATCTATTAAAAGATCGGATATTTGGATTGGGAATACTCAACAACTTCATAACACAATTGCCCCTTGCAGGCTTTTTGTTCATAATACCAGTATTCCTACAGCAGGTTACAAAGGTTGATGCATTCACAACGGGTTTAACACTTTTACCAGCATCCATAACCATTTTAATATGTTCGCTTGGAGGGGCTAAACTATCTTCGAGGCTCGATCCAAAGTACGTACTCATGCTGGGATTCTTTGTAGCAGCACTTGGAACATTTCTGTTGGGAGGAGTCTTCACTGTTTCAGCCAGACCAACTGATATAGTACCTGGAACAGTGATATTTGGAATCGGTATTGGGCTTTTACTTTCTCAACTCACCAACATCACCATGTCTGCAGCAGGGGACGACGAAGAAACAGATGCTGCAGGTCTTTTAAATTCATTTAAAAACTTAGGATACTCGGTGGGAACAGCATTAATTGGTGTTCTATTATTAATTGGAATATTCTATGGAATAGTTGCTGGTGTTGAAGCTAGTGGACAAACAGGAAACATGACCAAGGCAGAGATCGAAGGTGGAGTGTTTAAATACGTTGAAAAGATGCAAACAGGCACACCAGAGGTTCCTCCGGAACTTGTACCCTACTACAGTCAAATAATAGACTCATCAATAAGTAGTGCAATGAAACAAGCATTTAATGTACTGTCGTTGATACTCTTGTTGGGATTTGTGTCTTGTATCTTCATTCCAAGAAGAAGAACTACTTGAGAATTTCTTTCTCATTTTTTTTTATTTTACAAAAAATAGTAGTAAACAATACAATCTTTTATTCAGTTAGTAAGTTAATAAGTTACTCACTAATTAAGTTATAATTTTCTTCTAATTGTAATGATTCTAGATATATTAAGTTTCTGCACTAATTCCCAAATTCAAAAATCATGTTTTTAGATCCTGAATCAACGTCTATTTTGGATGATAACTTATTAACTACCTAAGTTAATCAATGAGTACCTAATTAACTTATTAAGTTACTAAGTGATTCAGTTGTTCAGTGAATAAGTTATTAAGTGATCAAGTTAATCATCCAATGAACTTCATTTATCTATAATTTAACTCGTTCCATACTTGAAATTAGAAAAAAATAAAAAAAAAGGAGTTTTGGAATTAAAAAAAAATATTGTACTGTTCTCTTTAGTCTTTCCTGAGATTTTCAACTTCGGACCATAATTCAGGATACTCCTTTTGGAAGTATTCATGGAGAACATCGGAAATCTTTCGACTTATGCTAAATTTTGGTTCAGTTTCTCTCAAGTAACTTAAGATAACCTTGGATTCCAAATCCCAAAAGGATATTCTGGGTTGATTTTTAGCTGTTCCATGAAGATTTTCTATTAGATCTGAATCTAAACTTTGGTTTGCAGCGACCTGTTTATTTGGTTTAGTTTCCTTTACTTGGGCTTGTGTTTTTGCCTGCTTTTCCTTACGTTCGAGTAACTTGCCCATATCGTTACCAAGACCGCCTGTTTGCATTTTCTTCATTTTATTCATCCCTCTTTAAAAATTCTTCAGTAAGCTTGAGGTATGCCTTGGTACCTGTGCAATCTGGGTCGTAACTTATAACAGACTTGTTGTAACCTGGGGCTTCTGCAACCCTAATATTTTCAGGTATCTCGGTTTTGTACAATTCTTCTTCGAAGTACTTCTGTACTTCAGCCTTAACTTCCCTACCTAATTTGGTTTTAGGCTTGAACTTTGTTAGAAGAACACCTTTAATTTCTGTTGGGCTGTTTAGATCCTCTGCAACTATGTCAATAACTTCTAACAAGTCAACCATTCCTTCCAAAGCAAATGGTTCTGCTTGTATTGGAATTAAAACACTATCACTAGCTGTGAGAACATTTGTGGCTATGATGTTAAGTGTTGGGGGTGAGTCTATGAACACATAGTCATAATTTTCCTTAATACCCTTTAACTTATTGTTCAAAACAGCAATAGGTGCTGTTTGGGCATTTAAATAAGCTTCGATTCCTGAAAGTTTTATGTTTGCAGGAATTAAACTCAATCCATCATGTTCTGTTTCAAGGACTGCTTCTTCAATTTCGCACTTTCCATAGAGAACATCCCTCATGGTATTATCCATTTCCCTCTTCATGAGTCCGAGTGATGTGGTGGCATTTCCCTGAGGATCAAAATCAACTAACAAAATCTTTTTACCCTTCAATGCTAATCCTACAGCTAAGTTAACTGCGGTAGTAGTTTTACCACTACCTCCCTTTTGATTTAAGACTGCTACAACTTCCACCATGTAAATTACAACTCCTTAACACTATAATAAAACTTTGTTGAAAAAGTTTTTAACAATTCATCAGTTCTTAAGTTAATAAGTTATACTGTTATTGATATTTCATAGTTATAAATGTGTTTCACATTTATACTGCTAAAGACACAAAAAAAATCCAAATCAAAGGATTGTAATAAAACGATGACTCATTTGTCTTTTCATGAAGACTTAGACCTCAAAATTAAATCTCCATACAATAAAAATAGTATTTGGATAGTTATTCTGTAGAAAAAGATCCATAAAAAAAAGGATTGAAATTGGATCCAATGATGGATCCAAAAAATATATTTTTTTATTTAGCTGTAACTCGTGCTAGTCATTGAAACGTAGCTCGGTAATCTTCCGTTACTGGCGTAGTAAACCATGATCTTGGAGAACATGTAAACCATTGATCCGAAGCCGATTTTTCCGAGGGTGCTTGATGCGTAGGATGGTGCTCTGTTGTTGGTGTTCATGAAACTGTTAATACTGTTTGCAATCTTCAGATATTCAGATTTTTGAATATTTCCTGCTTTAAGTGTGTTTACTGTGCTTCCAGGTGCTGTTGCAGATGATAATGTAATGGAAGCCTTTGATCCGCTGTTCACATTTATCAAGTCGGAAGTTAAAAGTTTAAGGAACTGTGACATTGTTACCTGGGTACCTGAGATAGTAACATATGATGGCATTTTCTTATTGGTTTCAATGTACGTTTTAACGGTTTTAGCAGCAGTATTTATCTGACTCATGGTAAATGAGGTAGATGATGGAGAACTGCCAACATTACTGGCCCATATCATCATTTTAGCTAGTAAAGTTGGATTTTGAGGAGCTAACTCTGGATGAGGTCCGCTTAAAACACTCCTACCACTACCATAGGTATCACCCACAATAGCACCGTAACCCTTGTAACCTGTGCTGCTGTCTGCATAGGTTGCAAAGGTGGTTATTGTACCGCCTGAAGCGTACATTGCAGGACCGTTGTAATGCGCAAGGTTTAAAGTACCACTGAAACCTAGTAACGAACTTCCGCTACTGGTCATTGATACTGGAAGAGTTCCTTCGTGTATAACTGACTTAGATCTTACATGGGGAGCAACTCCAAGTCCTTGGTACATTCCATCAACGTAACTGGAACCTGCGTAACCACCTGCACAAATACCTAAAAATCCATGGCCGGTGTAAACGAAGTTTCTTATGGCACTTTTTGCTGAACTGCTCAAGAAATTCATGTAGTCACTGCCCTTACTTCCCCCGGGCAGGACCAGTAGATCGTAATTCGATAAAATCGATGAGCTGATGGTTGTGGATGTTGCGTAGGTAAATTTATATCCTGGCACAAGATTTTTGTTGTTAACAGAATCTAAAGCTGTTTTAATACCGTTCACACAACTAGGCAATGCGCCTTTTTCCGATGAGCTAACATAGTAACTGTAGATAAGAACTCGAACTGTTTTAGTGGATGTTGTACCCACAGTTTTTGCGGTGGACACTGTTTTAGTTGATGTGGCTGTTGTTTTCACTGTTGTATTTGTTGTATTTTTGATTTGAACGTTGGATGTACTGGAACTGTTTGCTGCAAAGGAAGTGCCTAAATTTAAGGTCATACTCAATCCTATTAGCAACAAAATTGTTAGGGCTAATTTTTGTTTAATCTTAACAACTCCTAAATGAAATAAACTATCATATTTTGACAATTAAATGATTTAAATGCCATAAATTCTTAACAGAGGCTTAAAAATCTTTGAAATCAATAATCAATGATACTTAGCATTAATACTACTTTACATTGACCAAAGTATTCAGTTGTTTTAATACCCCCTTTGGTCTCATCCAATGATTTAGTATTATATAGAATAATTCTAAACAAGATGAGTGTTTTCTAATATTGTAGTTTTTCTCATTTAATACTTGTTCAATTTTTTCAATGAAAAAGGTTCAATATTATACAATTTCAATTAAATTTTTAGAATTTTATTGTCAGATTCAAAAGAAGTTGTAACCCTAAAAATTTGGAGGGTTGCAATTCCATTTTTAGGGGTATGTTTAAATGGAATTTTGCAATTTTTTAGAGATGGTGAAAAAGAAGGTGGAACCTTGACCCAATTCAGACTCCACCCAAACACGGCCGGAATGTCTGTCAATTATTCTTTTAATGATTGCTAGTCCAATTCCAGTACCATCATACTCCTGATTGGTGTGCAGACGTTTGAAGATCATGAATATCTTCTGGGCATGTTTGGCAGCTATACCAATTCCATTGTCCCTCACAGAAAATATCCATTCCTCCTCCTCTTCCTTAACTGAGACATGTATCTTGGGAACTTCTTGGTTCCTGTACTTAATGGAATTTTCAATCAAGTTCTGTAGGAGCTGTATCATCTGTGATTCGTCGGCCCAGATTTTTGGGAGTGGATCGTGGGTAATTTCTGCATGGGTCTCGTCTATAGAAACCTTTAAATTTATTGTAACGTGGTCTAAAGCTTCTTCCATGTCCATTACATCGAATTCTTTACCTTGGGTCATGATTCTGGAGTAGGTAAGCAGATCTTCTATTAGGTTGTGCATCCTCTTGGCACCGTCGACAGCAAAGTCTATAAATTCGTTGGCATCACTGTCTAGTTCGTACTTGTACCTCTGTTTTAAAAGTTGTAGAAAGCTTGTAACCATTCTTAACGGTTCTTTCAAGTCGTGCGAAGCCACATATGCAAATTGTTGAAGTTCTGAATTGGATATTTCAAGTTTGTTAATGGTCTTTGTTAACTTCTGTTGGATGTCCAAAAGTTCCTGGTTGGATTGCTGTAACTTTTCCCTTAGATCCTGTTCCTTTTTTAAAAGTATTTCTTTGTGTTCTTCTGCATGTCTGCGTTTTGTAAAATCCTGATAAGTACAGATAACATAATTTACACTTCCATCCTCATTTAAAACAGGTTCTGCGTTTATGATCATCCAAATCAATTGGTCTGATCCAGGATTTAAAACGCTCACCAGTTGATTTTCAACTGTTAAACCAGTAAAGGTGGCCCTTCGAACAGGATGTTCATCCAGTTTCAAGAGTTTGTTGTCTTCTCCATAAACTTTCCAATTTTCCCAATTTTGGCTGTTGACGTTATAGATATCTGAATATTCATCCAAACCGAACATGTTAATGAAAGCAGGGTTAACCAATAAAAATTGTCCAGATTTATCTATAAGTGCTACTCCTGGCTTTAAATTATTCATTAATACTTGGAAACGAATCTTACTTTTTTCAAGAGCGTTTTCAGCAATTTTACGCTCGGTTATATCATATATAAAAGAAATAGTATGGGGTTTTGATTTTAATTCAATTGATTCAGAGCGGGATAAAATTATGCGTTTTTCCCCAGATTTAGTTTTTATCCCGTACTCTGTTTCGGTGTTATTCTTTAAATCTTGGTCTTCCAAAGGATTATAATTTCTTAAAGACAGTAATGGGCTTAGTTTTTTGGGAGTGGTTCCAATTAATTCTTCCCTACTGTAACCAGTTAGTTTAACATAACTTTCATTTAATTCCACCAATCTGTTTTCGTTGTCAGTGATGATCATGGCTGCAGGATTTTTATGAAATGCATTGAAAAATTTGTTTTTAGTTTCCCTTAGGTCCAAGTTAATGTTAAAAAGTTCCATATGCTGTTTTTTAAGCTTTTTGTTTGCTGCCTGAAGTTTTTTAGTTAAATTTTTCTGTTTCTCCAGAAGTTCTCTTCGGTGTCTTTCAATCTTTTTTCGTTCAGCTATGTCGATGGCAATGGTTGCCGCCCCTGCTATAGTTCCATCGGGGTCCATGATGGGTGATACTGATAGTGAAACAGGGATGATGGTTTGATCCTTGGTGATCCTAACTGTTTCATAGTTTTTAACGGATCTGCCAGACTTGATCTCCTTCATGATCCACCAAACATCATCTTCAAGATGTGCTGGTACGAGCATGGAAATGGATCTACCCACAGCTTCCTTGGCACTGTAGCCGTACATCTTCTCTGCACCTTTGTTCCAGTCGGTGATGGTACCATCAAGATCCTTCCCAATTATGGTGTTTTCAGAAGACTCAACAATGGTGGCCAATCTATTGTGAGATTCTTCAAGCTTTTTCACATCGGTGATGTTGTGAACAATATGAACTGCTCCCTTCAACTCGTCATCCTCAAAAATAGGTGAGACAGATACTTTGTAGTATCCATTTAAACTGTCTATAAAAAATTTTTTGGTGTGTTCCCTATGATCCTTGAGGAGCAATGAATGGGGGCAAAAATCAGGGGGTTCATCAGTTGAATGAACCAGAGAATAACAAGTTTTACCAATAAAATCTTCTGGTTCGCCATTTAAACGTTCGGTAAAATTTCTGTTAATATTTGTGATGATGTGATTCTCATCTATAATGATAACAAGATCTGGTAAAACATCAAAAGTTTGTTCCCACATAGTTAAATTTGCAGCTGAGCCCACACAACCATCAGAATTTAACCGAGTGTCAACATTTTTTTCTACCACAATTTCAACCCCAATACTAAGTTAAATCAATTTTCCAGAATTACAATTAAAAAAGCATAGTAAAATCATTAGTAAATAAAATTTAACAAGTAATCATTCCATGAATGAGATGTTTCAATGGTAAACGATACTCCTACACAATTTTATTGTCCCACATTCTAGCTTAACATTATGGTTGATACACTATAAATATTTCTGCATTAGAATGTTATAAACTGAATTTAGTGGATACTCACAACTCAAAAAAACTTAGGTGGATGTATCATAAAAAAAATATTTAAGCAACTAGAAAATTGAAGATCATTGAAATTAGAATCATGGACAAAAAGTTTAGGGAGTCAAGAAGAAGATTTCAGGCTCTGGCAGATTATCCTTATTGTTCAGGTAGTACATGTTCAATATTGATATTAATTCGTAGATCAAAGCTTCACGATGTTTAATTTCCTTTGGATTGAGTCCTTCTAGTGCTGTTAAATCGCATATTAAAATTTTAATTTTCATCAAATTTTCCTGGTTTAAAATTTGATTCTTATCCTC
>JAEZAV010000085.1 GCA_023430285.1 Methanobacteriota archaeon
GCCGGCCCAATAGTTGTGGTTATTGTTGGTGTCCTGATCTTGATCAAATCTGTAATGAGATGAAATTTTTTTTTATTATTTATTTATCATTTCTTAGTTAATTTGAATTAAATTATCGAATGGAGTAAAAAAAATGGACAGTTTACTAAAAAAACTTTCAGATGCACCAGGAGTTTCTGGATTTGAAGAAGAAATTAGAAAGATAATAATAGATGAGTTGAAGGATCACGTTGACGAAGTAGAAGTTGATCAGATGGGTAACGTGATCACCACCCGTAAAGGTAAGCCAAACGGTAAAAAGATCATGTTAGCAGCTCACATGGATGAAATTGGGCTCATGATACGTTACATTGATAAAAATGGTTTCATTAAATTTTCCAAAATTGGGGGAATAAATGATCAAATGCTTCTAAATCAGGAAGTAACCATTCATACCGATGATGGAGAAGTAACTGGAGTTATAGGTTCAAAGCCACCGCACCGTATGAAAGAATCAGAGAGGAAAAAAATTCTCGATTATGAAAATATGTTCATAGACATTGGTGCTAAAACTAAGGAAGAAGCTGAAGAACGTGTTAAACTGGGAGACCCCATAACAATCAAACAGGAGTTCACAAAACTCGGAAACTTTTACAAGGGAAAGGCTTTAGACAACAGAATAGGATGCGCCATCATGATCGAAGTCATGAAGAGAGCCGAAACTGACGCAACCCTTTACGGTGTTGGAACTGTTCAAGAAGAGGTTGGACTCAAGGGAGCCAAAACATCCGCATTCAAATTAAACCCAGATATGGCCTTGGCATTAGACGTTACAATCGCAGGAGACCATCCTGGAATTAAAGAAGAAGATGCGCCTGCTAAGATGGGGAAGGGCCCCGCCGTAATATTGGTCGATGCTAGTGGTAGAGGACTTATTACCCACCCAATGGTTAAAAATCTCATTATTACAGCTGGAAACGAAGATGTTATACCATACCAGCTTGAAGTTAGCGAAGGTGGAACAACCGATGCAACTGCCATTCATCTCACCCGTGAGGGAATACCAACTGGAGTCATTTCACCACCAACAAGGTACATACACACACCCGTAAGTGTGGTAGATATGGAAGACGTTGAAAATGCTGTAAATCTTATATTAGCAGTGTTAAAACGACTTTAATATCTCTTTTTTTTATTCCATATATTTAAAACAAAACTTCACCATGGAATTAGGGCCAGATGTAGTTTATTTGAATGTATGACATCTAAATTTATTTTTAGTAAACAGTAATTAGTTGCTAATCTAAATAAGTTAATTCTCTCGCCTATTTTTATAATTCAACCCATAAAAAATCATTTTTCAATTTTAAACTTCATGAACTTCTATTTTTAGTAATTACAAGAATTTAGCGTCTAGTTTTCAAAATAACGCTACAGAAAACTTTAAATAATAATTAATATATACTCAGTGTGCAATTCGTAATATTTTCAAAATTAAAAAAACTCTGTTAATAATTAAATCCAAATTTAAATTTGTTGAATGTTAGTCATACTAAAAAAACAAAAAAATAGCTTAACGAAAGTACCTGCTTAGTAATTAGTTCACTTACTTCATTTTCTTGTGATAATAATCCTTTGATAGGATAATATCTCATTTTGAAGTTTTCGTTAAATAATTCAATTTATTAAAGGAGTTGATACTATTTCAGAGGATATTGACCCTGATCTCAGCATTATAAATTGTATACTGGTTTTATGTTTCCTAAGTATTATTCTGCCTGTGTCTGCAAACTCAGTTGGAGCTTATAACGTCACAGCTACCCACGATTATGTTAAAGCAACAGCAATATGTTCATGCGGAGAAAATACCTACTCCAGCGGCAATAATAATTATATTTATCACACATCAACATTTAAAAATTACTGTCCCCGCTGCAAAAGTTACGGAACCCTAAAATTCAACCCAAAAGGTGTTCCTGAAGGAGAATGGACCTGTACCAAATGTAGTTCAGATTACTGTGCAGCAGATGGTAGGGAAAAAATAACAGGAAGTCACTACAGTTTAGTAGAATACAATCCTCCACAAGTAAAAGTTCAATCAGATGTAAGTTCTGGATTAAATATAGAAATGAATGCTATAACCGATTTAAATAACGCAAATAACAAAAGTATTCTCGAAGCTGATTACCAAAGACTAAGAAATTCAAACTACTTCATAATAAATTAACGGAACATCCATCCATAAAAAAACCCCCGTTAAATGCATATTACAAGTAAATTTCTTGATAAACGTATAATTAAAAAACTTGAAATTTTAAACTAAACTTAAAAAAACACTGCAGTAGTGGATAACTTTATATGGATGATCAACACAATAATTGTTTTTGAATTACCAAACTATATTCTTATTATTTCTACAATCAAATATTAAGAAAAAGTTGGTATTCGCTTGTTAATCATATAAGCTCACAAAAAACTAGGAAAAATATAATTGAAAAAAAATTAGATGTACAATTAAATTCAGAATAATTCATATATAAATAATTAACAAATTTGACTAAAAAAAATACTGTTTTTTTGTAAATAACTTCAGGATCTTAATTTAACAAAGTTTTAAGATGGACTAATAAACTTGCTTTGAGATTCTGCTGCAAAATTATTATTTAACAATTTTTTGAACTGAGTTAAAGCAGCATTTACAAAAACAGATTGCTAAATCGTATTCTCAGGAGTTGATACTATTTCTATTGACATTAAAAATTCAATATTTAAGACATTCATGATGCTCTCTGCATTGAGCATGGTAATGGTACCAGTTGCATTTGCAACATCTGTAGGTGCCAAAGATGTTGAGGTAAACAATCAGTATGTAAAGGCCACTGCAATATGTAGCTGCGGATCGTATGAATACGACCACTACATAACTGGAACCTTCTTAAACTACTGTCCACAATGTCACAGCTACGGAACCCTTGAATTTAACCCTAAAGGTACACCTGAAGGAGAATGGACATGTTCCAAGTGTAACTCAGATTACTGCGCAGCAGATGGAAAGGAAAAAATTGACGGCAGCAAATACCGTCTGACCCAGTACAACGTAACCAGTACCAACACACACAACTCAACCCAAAATAATTCTACCCAGAATCAGACTATTTTTCAAACTGAAGCCATGCTAAAAACATTCCACCAGACAATACTCGAACAGCTCGCATTATTTAATGGAAAAGCATTCTACAAGTGGTAAAATTCTTAAGAACTTGGTAAATTGAATAAAAAATTCAATTTTCTTTTAAAGTTTGTATGAATTAAATTACCAAAAAATTAGTATTATTTTATAAATATAATGAAGAAACCCCATGAAAATTTCAAAGTGACATTTTTTTGAAATATTTAGGGGATTTATTCTCTTTCCAACTAAAAAAAGATCTATTGAAGTTTGAAATTAAAAGACCCTAAATTTCTTTTTAAATTCATCCCATCATACCATTGATATCCCATCGGAATTTATTTCATAGCTTATGAATTGTGTAGGGGTTTTAGTACTTCTCATTTTTACTATGTCCATTACACGCTCCCTTCTACCTGTGTATGGATTTTCACGTTTCATCAATCTCATAGCCCCGTAAACAGAGAATAATGCTATTTCATTGAATTCCTTTGAAGTTGCACTGTCGAGTATGATGAGTGCAGTTATGTCTCGTTTTTTTAGTTCGTAAACCAGTAGATCGAAACGATCCCTGAACTCATATGGAGTTAATTTGGCAGTGTAACTACCAATATTATCTATAACGACGGTATTAGTGTCTTCAGGAATTTCATTGACAAATTTGGTGAAGTTACCCTTCATGGCCCCTATGTCAATGCTCATTTCTGCCTCTGTAACCTTGGCCCTCACACCTGCAAGTTCAACGAAGTTGAGTTTTCCAGTTTCAGTTTGGGATTTCATATCCCAATTAAAAGATTCACCCTGGGTGTACAGGTCCTTTGCATCTTCTTCAGTGGTTATGTAAGTTGTTTTAAATCCCTGAGCACAGCTGCTCTTTGCAAATTGCAATCCAAAAATTGTTTTCCCTGAACCAGCATCCCCTGTAACAAGCATGGATCTTCCATGAGGAAATCCTCCTGTTATATTATCAATTCCTTCAATACCACTTTTTACCCTTTTCAAAATGCAAACCTCCTTAAATACTCCTTAAAGGCCCATAACCCATTAGAAACATTATTTATTATTTGTAAATTTAAATTCAAAATTACATTTACCTGCACCGTCAGCCATGCATAGTGTTTGTTCAACATTACCCCTCATATTCGTCCATGTGAAACTACGTATAACCATGGCCCGGCATATCAAACAGAACATTGGACTGGACCCAGCTTCTTTAAGCCACGGACAGTTGATAAATTGTAAACAATGATTATCATCCTTTTCATATTTCTTGGTGTTAATACCAAGATTTAAAAGGAAATCAGAAAGCCAATCTATGTAACAGTTGAATAATACTTTATTATCTGTTATATTATTTGTACACTCTGCAAATTCCTTGTCAAAGGTAGGTTTCATGTTCAGTTCGAACCTGTCAGAAAAGCTTTTGGCAATGTTGTTTCGTACTTGTGGTGGGATGTTAGACGCAAATACTGGCAGAGCACTCACAACAAAGCTTGAAAGCTCTCCGCGAGCTTTTTCTTTTAATAATTCCTCTCTCTCCCTTTCTGCCTTTCTTCTTTCTGTTATATCCCTGAAAACCAGTGCAACACCCACTATATTTCCAGACTTGTCTGTGATAGGTGCACTGCTGTCATCAATTGGTATTTTACTACCGTCCTTTGTTACAAGTAGTGTGGGTTCGTTAAAATCAAGTATTTTGTTTTGATCAATGATTTTGTTCACTGGATCATCAATTGGAGCTCCACTAGTCTCATTTATGAGTTTGAACACATCCTTGAGATCCTTTCCCAACGATTCTTCTTCGTTCCAGCCCGTGATCTTCATTGCCACAGGATTCATAAATTTGATCTTCCCATTGTCATCGGTTGCTATAACAGCATCACCAATACTTTCCAAGGTTGTTGAAAGCCATTCTTCACTTTCTTTTAATTTACTTTCCATTTTATGTTTGTATAATGCCACTTCCACAGCACTGTGAAGTTCCCTGTCTTCGAATGGTTTTATAATGTAACCAAACGGCTCTGTTACCTTAGCTCTTTTCAGGGTTTTTTCATCGGAGTAGGCAGTTAAATAAACCACAGGAATATCTAAACTGTCTCGAATTCTTTGTGCTGCTTCGACACCATCCATATCACCCTTGAGAACAATGTCCATTAAAACAAGATCGGGCTTGGTTTCAGTTGCTTTTTGGATTGCTCCTTCTCCTGATGGTGTTATTCCAGTGACTGAATAACCAAGACCTTCTGCCCTGTGTTTTATATCCATTGCCACTATGCTCTCATCTTCAACAACAAGAATTTTTACATTAGACATGTTACTAACCTTAAAACTTAATTTTATAGAGTGTTTTCGACTTTAATATTACCAATATTATTTTCCATATGTTGTTGGTAGGAGTCGTTGGACTTGATTCATGCAACTTCAACAGTAATCTCCCAATTAATGGCAATATTTCTATGAATGGATTATTATTTGTCTGTCAGAATATTTATTCTTTCTTGATGTTTAATCTATCGAAGTGATCATGAATAATGTTAGCTAGTTTTTTACTGATGCCCTTTACTTGTTGAAGTTCATCCAGATCGGCATTCATGATATTTTCCATGCTTCCAAAATGTTTAAGAAGTATCATCCTTCGTTTGTTGCCGACACCTGGAATTTTATCTAGGGGTGAACTTTTAAATTCCTTTGATCGTAGTTTTTTGTGATAGGTAATAGCAAATCTATGGGCTTCATCCCTTATTCTTTGAAGTAAAAGCAATGCTTCAGAGTTCCTGGGCAGTATTAAAGGACTTGGTGTTTGAGGAATGAAAACATGTTCAAATTCTTTAGCAAGTCCTATTACAGGATAATTTATATTTAATGAGTAAAAAACTTCAAGGGCAATGTTTAACTGTCCCTTTCCACCATCCACCA
>JAEZAV010000154.1 GCA_023430285.1 Methanobacteriota archaeon
CCAAAAACAAATTCCGGTGCAACAAACTTTCTCAACTCGAAATTAGCTTCCAAACAGTTAACCTCCTTAATCCGATGTATTGAGTAATTATATTAGTATATTATTCCTTCTAGGTTATTAATTTAATTTCGTAAAGCTTGAATTCGAGGATTATAATAAAATATTTATTTTCCAAATTCAATTCTTATATTAGTAGATCGATATCAACCAATTTAAAAAAAAATAAACATTAAATAATTCTTTAAGGGGTTGTTTTCATGATATGTGCTTACTGTGGAAGTGTTGGTTACGGAAGGTTAATTTCAGAGAGATCGTACTGGACCATTCATCTCGGACCCAGTCAGCGCTACCTTGGCACGTGTGTTGTTGCAATTAAAAGACAATGCAGTAACTTATCTGAGCTTGAAACTGAAGAATGGAAAGAATTTACCGAAATTGTTCGAGAAATGGAGAATGCTATCAACCATATTTTTAAACCCACACTTTTCAACTGGAGCTGTTTTAAAAATGCCTCATTTCGTGATAAAAATCCCCATCCTCAAGTTCATTGGCATCTAATTCCGCGATATGATGAAATTAAGGTATTTGAAGGTATCAAATTTGAAGACTTGGACTTCGGATACATTCCACAACCAATAAGTAGGAAAGTTTCGGAAGATGTGATGGAAACTATGTGGATCAAATTCAGTGAACAGCTAAATAATTCTAAGATTTAACTAAATTAATTATTTGAGGGAACAACAATGGAAACTAAGTTAAAACAAGTAATAGAATCGATGCACGAACAAAAAATAGACTCAATGATAGTCTTAAAACCAGAAAATATAAGATATCTAACTGGATTTAGACCAACAAGCTCATCAGTGCTGATATTGAAAGACGAACCTCTCCTTTTAGCATCTAAAATAGACAATGAAGATGCATCCAAAAATTCCATGGTAAATCTGGAAGTGTACAAAAAATTTGATGATCTCAAGAATTTCTTGGAAGGATGTGTGGGTGTAGAAAATTCAATGACGGTTGAAACCTACAGAAAACTGGAAGATTTTAAAATTGTGACCACCGAAGTTGTAGAAACATCCCGAGCAGTTAAAACAGACTGGGAAATAAAAAATATAGAAAAAGCATTGGAAATTGCTGAAAAATCCCTTCTTGAATTGGATTTTAATGGAACTGAAGTTGAAATGGCTGCAGAGTTGGAATACAACATGCGCATCAATGGATCCCAGAGACCTTCCTTCGAAACTATAATGGCTTCAGGGGCAAGAACAAGCCTGCCTCATGGTTCACCAACATCCAACAAAATTGAGAGACCAATTTTGATAGATTGGGGTGCTGTTTATAACAATTACTCCTCAGATACCACAAGAACAATTATTGAAACAGAGAAACAGGAAGAAATTTTCGATATTGTACTGGAAGCTCAACAAACTGCCATAAAAGCTATTAAACCTGGAATTAAATGTGGGGAAATTGATAATATAGCAAGGGAAGTTATTACAGAGTATGGATATGGTGAGTCATTCATTCATTCAACTGGCCATGGTGTAGGTCTGGAAATTCATGAAAAACCATCATTTTCAAAAAATGATGAGACAGAACTTCAAAAGGGAATGGTGGTAACTGTCGAGCCGGGAATATATATTAAAGGGGAATTCGGTGTTAGAATTGAAGATATGGTGCTGGTGGAGAATCAAGCAAGGGTGTTAAACAAAATAGATTCAAAGTTAAGTGTTTAACATCAAATTTTATTTTTTTAAGCTATTTGTTCATTATCTAACAATTTTTACTAAAAGAAAATAAGAACGTATATAAAGGTATAATAAAAGATAGTAAAAATAATAAATAGGTGTGAAAAATGGCAATTATACCTCCAGCATTATCCCCGGTGTCAAGGGTCCTTGACGATGTTTTACCAGAAAGGTACACGGTTTTCATGCAAGAAAATCTCATCAGATCCGGGATGTATGTTAAAGCATCAGATCTGATCACACTGATGCTAATTGCAGGTATTATTTTTGGATTAATTGGATTGTTATCCTTTACTTTAATCGGAATAACTCCAATATTAGGATTTTTAGTAGGATTCTTAACTCCATCCTTCATTGTTTTGGGTTGGCTATTTTTTTCAATGGAACGTAGGGTAGATGCAATAGAACAAACCACTCCAGATTTCTTGAGACAAATATCTTCCCTTTTAAGGGCGGGTGTTGGTATTGAAACAGCCCTGGAAGATATTTCAAAACAGGGTGGAGGGCCATTAAATGCAGAACTCAAACGTGCTGTAATTGAAATTAAAATAGGAAGTAGCTTTGATGAGGCTCTCCTATCAATGGGAGAAAGATTAAAATCCAAAACTCTAGATAGGACCTTCAGAATGATTTTAGAAGGTAAAAGGGTAGGAGGTAGCTTATCTGATGTTATTGAAACTGTGGCTGAAGATTTAAGAGCTGTTCTTGCACTTAAACGTGAACGTAGAGCAAATGTGATGATGTCTGTGATGTTCTTGATTATATCTGCGATTATTGCTGCTCCATTTGCACTGGGTATGATAATGATTTACTCACATTTCATACAGTCACTAGGTAAAGTGAATCCCCTTGCTGAAGCTGCATACATATCTGCTTCAGGTTACCTCATCATCCACTCGTTAATAGTGGGAGTGCTAATAGGAATTGTTCTTTACGGTAGTGCTAGAAAAGGAGTAAAATTTTCCATTGCTCTGGTTCCACTGGCATATGTAATATTTTATGTGATATCAACATACGGCGGTCTCTTAATTGGGTTTTAATTATTTGGGGGTGTACAAATATGAATATTTATGATGATGAAGCAGCTCAAACAAGTGCAGAAATGATCTTATTATTTGGTGGAGTCATAGCAGTAGTGATTGTTGGAGCAGTCTTTTATAAAAATTATTTGAGCGGTCTTGGTGGAAACATAACTAGTAACGACTTAAGCAGTGTTACCAACAGCATAAATGGAACTGGGAACAGCCTCATAAATAAATTCAGCTGATCATTTTTTTTTAATGGGTGGGTTTCCCTTAAAAACCTATTTTTTTTATTAAATTCATTATTTACCACAAATTACAAATTGAAAGTTATATGGGAGGATTTAATAGTGGAAATGATTATTAACGGAAGTTTAGTGGATTCTCACGAAAAAATTGATGTGGTCAATCCAGTGAACAATCAAGTAATTGATACTGTACCTTCAGGAACCATTGATGACGTAAAAACTGCACTGGAAACAGCGCACGAGGCTCAAAAGGTTCTTGCAAATTACTCTTCTAGAAAAGTATCGAGGATAATGTACGATATTTACGAGGATCTTAAACAAAATTCGAAGGAACTAGCAGATCTTTTAACACGTGAAACAGGCAAACCGATAAAGGATTCCAATGAAGAGATAAAAAGGTCCATTGAAACTATTCTGTTGGCTGCTGAAGAGTCAAAAAGAATTTATGGTGAAACAGTACCTTTAGACGCAGGTATAGGTGGTAGGACTGCACTTGGATTCACAGTCAAAGTTCCATTGGGAATTATAACAGCTATTACTCCGTTCAATTATCCAGTAAACCTTGCTGTCCATAAAATAGCACCAGCTATTGCTGCTAAAAATGCCGTTATCCTGAAACCGTCCACTCAAGCACCATTAGCCGCTTTGAAACTGGTGCAAATATTTAATGCACATCTTCCAGCCGGTGTGATAAGTGCAGTTACAGGAAAAAGCAGCGTTATTGGAGACGAACTGGTAATGAATCCTCTTATAAGTAAAATATCATTCACAGGAAGTGTTGAAACAGGTGTTTCAATATCTGAAAAGGCAGGTATGAAGAAAATAAACATGGAGCTTGGGGGAAACGATCCATTAATAGTATTGGAAGATGCTGATATTGACAGGGCAGTGGAAGCTGCCATTAAAGGTTCTTTCTTATTTTCTGGACAGGTATGTATAGCTGTTAAAAGAATTATCATTGAGGAACCCATTGCAGATGAATTTGCAGCTAAAATGGTCCAAAGAACTAAAAAATTAAAGGTAGGAGATCCTTTAGACCCGGATACAGATATGGGGCCGATGATAAACGAAAAAGCAGCAATTAATGTAGAAAATCTGGTAAAAAATGCCATAAGTCGGGGAGCCAAACTACTCGTGGGTGGTGAGAGGGAAGGAGCATTTTACTTACCAACCATACTGGACCATGTTGAAACATCTATGGATATGGTTTGTAACGAAACATTCGGACCTGTTGCACCAATTTTAAGGGTTAATAATTTAGATGAAGCCATAAATATTGCCAATGATACTCAGTATGGATTACAAGCAGGAATATTCACTAAGAGTATTGACAATGCCCTTAAAGCTGCAAGGGAAATTGAAGCTGGATCAGTTATAATAAACAGACAATCTACTTTTAGAACGGATAATATGCCATTCGGAGGATTTAAAATGAGTGGTACTGGTAAAGAGGGTATTAAATATGCTGTTGAGGATATGACTCGAAGCAAACTTATAATATTTGGGTAAAATTAAACCAGGATTCTTGGAATTTTCCATTATTTTTTTTATAATACTATTATTTTGCTGGATCCAAATTGCGATCTAAAAAAAAGGAAATAAATAGGCCTTATATTTTGTACCTACTTGAGGAATGTTTCTACCAAGTTTCTTGTTTCATTAAGTGCATCTAATGGTATTCCATGGGGCATGGTTCCAAGTTCTCCTTCTACATTCTTCAGAATTCCTTCACCGGCTCCTAAGAACATTCCTTCACTTGTAACTCCCTGAAATACAGATGGTGGAAGTACTGCAACCCCTACTTTGTTACCTTCTTTGACATTTAAATCATTGGTAACTACTGTTATGGCTCTGGTACCTAGGTTCACATTACAAACCATGAGTTTGTCCTTCTTTTGTATACTTACAATTTCTCCTGTTTTGATGTCAATTCCAATGACTGGATCGTTGATAGGTCCGAGTTTCAGTCTTTCATCCACAGTTGATATTGTATTCAGTGCAAACTTCATTTTTGCTATGGATTCGACCAATTTTTCTTTTTCATCCTTGTTGACCAGATTTAGGAATTGGACATGCCACTGGTCTCCGCCCAAGGCGTCAATTATATCTTTTACCCTCAGCTTCATGTCTTTAACTTGTGGAGATTCTGCAAGTGCTGCGGGTTCCATGTACGAAAAATACATGATCTGAATTTCAGGGAGCATGGATCTTGCAGAAGTTAAACATTTCTTTTTATTCCATATTCCCTTTAAATTTGCTCCTTCAGCTGTTTTTATGAATAATTCCACAGATTTTTCTAAAACACGTAACCTGTAATCTTTACTACTGTCCCACATAATTACCACCTTTAATTTTAGTGAATTGTTTATTTTATGAATGATCAAATAGAATCAGACTCAACAAAATTCATGGATTATCTTTCCATGCTTATCCTTTTAAATCAATCCCTAGGATTGCTTTACTAATCTCCAAATAATTACCATTAACTTGGAAAAATTTAAGTCGAATCAAACCAATTCATATCTTGATATGATTTACTTGAATTATATATTTAATTTGTCATTAGGATTTTTTTATAAGAAATTAAATGTGGAGATAAGATGGATCAAACTGATTACAAGATTATTTCAGGTTCAAACAGATGTAATAAATGTTATTTTAGATTTGAAGTTGTTCTCGATGATGTTAGGGAGATCAATATCTCGTGCAGACACCCGAGGGGTCCGGGAAATTTAATTCACTGTATTTACTTCAAAAATATGGATATGGACTAGACATTTTTAAGGTTTAAAAAGAGATTAATTAGCTAGATTTTGTTTGGTATAGCTTACAAAATTCAATTTTTTTATGTATTTCAAGTGAAAAGGGGATAATCAACTCATAAGTAGTAAGGTTTAAGTATATAGAAGGATTTAAAATTATATCAGTAAATGAAATTGATTATCAGATTAAAAAAGATTTATGGCCATCTTCATAAGAGGAAAATGCCATAGTAAAGGATAGGTGGTAATAATGGTAGATTTATCAAGCCTGTACAATTTGGATGTGTACACAACACGAGGAAACTACGTTGGAAGAATTCAAGACGTTGTACTGAACATTAAGAAAGGCAGGGTATCCATCTTAAAAACAACAGCAATGAAACCCGACAAAAAAAGTGTTGGAATTAAAGATGTAATTAAAACAAGCATCAGAATAGTTCCAGAAGGGGATGAAATCCGCCCTCTTAAAGAAGAAGGAAGCATAGAAATTCCTTACGAGAGAGTGCAGGCAGTAGGAGACATTCTGTTAATAAGCCCTGAGATTGTAAAAACACCTGTTGAAACAACACCTCAACTCTAGGAAACAAATTATGAAGGTTGGAATTCTTGGATGCGGCGCCATAGCTAACATAATAACTAATTTTGCAGTAGAAGGTAAGCTTGGTGTTGATCTAAATTTTTTTTACGATCGTGACATGGAAAGAGCTGAAAATTTAGCTTCTCAAGTTGATGGAACTGTTGCCCTAGACATTAACAGCATGCTGGACAATGTTGATTTAGTTATTGAAGCAGCAGCCCCTCAAGCCGTATCAGAAACAGTACCAATTGTTCTTGAACATGGCGTGGATGTCATAATCATGAGTATTGGTGCATTGATGGATAGTGAGCTCAGGAACACTTTAGAAAACTTGGCAGCAGAAAACAATGCAAAAATATATGCACCTTCAGGAGCTATTGTAGGTCTTGATGGCATTAAAGCGGCTTCCATTGGAAAAATACAAAGTGCTACCTTGGTAACACGTAAACCACCAAGATCTCTGGGAGTTTCAGCGGAAGAAGAAACCATACTCTACGAAGGAAAAGCAGGGGATGCTGTTAGGAAGTTCCCAATGAATATCAATGTTGCAGCAGCATTAAGTTTGGCCTGTGGAAAAGAAGTAGATGTTAAAATAATAGCAGATCCAAGTGTTGATAGGAATATGCATGAAGTTCAAGTTATAGGTGATTTTGGAGAAATTAAAACTATAACACAGAATGTAAGATGTTCAATGAATCCTAAAACTAGTGTAATGGCTGCTTATTCAGCTATAAAGCTTCTTAATAGTTTAAATGAAACCTTCAGAATAGGAACCTGAGGATCTTTTCACAGCAACTTGAACAATTTAAGAAAAAATATTATTCAATGACTAACCCATTGAATACGAAACTATTTTATTAAAATTATCCATAGATCAAATTTCATATTTTTTATCAAATCTTAAAACAGATAGGTATTTAGAATGAAAGAATGTGAGATATTTTCTAACTTAAGAGTTCCTTGTGGCTCTGAAGTGGTGGTGCGAGTGGATGGAAGAAAATTTTCCAAATTATCCACTGAGCTTGGGCTTGAAAAGCCATACGACCAAGATTTTACTAATCTACTGTGTGAAGTCTGCTCAGAATTTTTTAAAGAGTTTGCACCAAAATTCATATACACCTTTTCTGATGAGATAAACATTCTACTTTCGGACATACCATTCAATGGCCGCATAGAAAAACTTAACTCTGTTTTTGCAGGATTTATATCGGCCTCATTTCAAAAAAATCTTTTAAAAATTGAGAAATTCAAGGAAATAACCGATTCACAGGATATAAAACCCGTCTCATTCGATTCCAGAATAATACCATTAACAGTTGACGGAACCATTGATTACTTCAAAAACAGACAGAGTGAATCATGGAGAAACTGCATAAATGGCTACAGTTACTGGAAGTTAAGAGAAAACCATGATAAAACAAGTGCCGTTGAAATTTTAAATAAAAAAAAGAGTAGTGAACTTCATGATCTCCTCTTTAAAAATGGATTAAACATTACTGAGGTACCAATCTGGCAGAGAAGGGGCATTGGAATTTACAGGACAGCTAAAGAAGTTGAAGGATACAATCCAGTTGAGAACAAGAGGGTAAGAACCATGAGGTACTTGCCAAGGGTTGATCGTGAACTACCCATCATCAACAAAGAGTTCTTTGAAAACAGAATATTCTGCGATTATCCATAGAAAACAAGGAAGTTTAAGATGTTTGGTTTAGGTAAAAAGAAGTATAAAGAGGTTCATGTGGATCATGAGCTTGTGGAAGAAATTATTGACATAGCAAAGGAATCGTATCCAAACGAATTCAGTGCAATGCTTCATGGTCTAGTTGAAGATGATGTATTGAAGATCGATGAACTGATCTTCCTGCCTGGAGCAGCATCCGAATCTGGTGCAGTCATGGAAATATTCATGTTACCAATGTTATCAGATGATGTGGGTTCAGTTCACAGTCATCCGGGTTACAGTGCCGAACCTTCAGGGGCAGACCTTCAATTTTTCTCTAAAAGAGGCACTTTCCATATGATCATAGCCCTTCCCTACACTGAAGATAGTATTATAGCCTACAACAGTTACGGAGAGCAGATACCCTTTTCAATAGTTTGAGAATAATATCTGTAACTAAAAAAATATACAAAAGAAAAAGTAACCAGGTTTAACCTGGAAATAAATTAATTTTTTTTGAATTAAAGATTCACTGCAACAGCATCATTTACATCTTCGAGCTCTTTGAGTTCCTCGATCACGTTTAAAGGAACCTGCTGATCCACTTTTAAAACCATGACAGCTTCTCCACCGAGTTCTTTTCTTCCAACCTGCATTTTAGCTATGTTTATGTTGTGTTTACCAATTTTGGTTCCTATGGCACCTATTACTCCAGGTTTATCTTTGTATTTTGAGATCAACATGGTACCTTCAGTTTCAACATCTACTTGGTAGCCGTTTATCATGATTATTTTAGGTTCATCGGCCATAATTCCCTCAACACTAACATCGTTGAAATCAGATTTCATTTCCACTTTGATCAGATTTTTGTAACCCTTAGCATCACATCTTTTACCTTCAGTAACAATTATTCCCCGTTTTTCAGCAACTGATGTTGCATTGACAAGGTTCACAGGTTCTGTTAGTATTGGGTTTAACACTTCTTGAAGTATCATACGGGTCAATATATCGTGCTTAGTGAGTTCTGAGAGATCACCGCAGTAAGTCACATCTATCTCCTTTATATTTCCCTTTGCAGTTTGAATCATGAACTTTCCAATTTTTTCAATGAGTCCGAAGTAGGGTTTGACCATGGAAAAGGTTTCAGGATCAAGTACTGGCATGTTTAAAACATTTTTTGGAGACCCTCCCTGGAAAACCTTTTTAATCTCATTAGCTACTATTATGGCGGCATCCCTTTGTGCTTCTGAAGTTGAAGCTGCTATGTGTGGAGTTAAAACCACGTTGTCAAGGGTGAATAAAGGACTGTTTTCTGGAGGTTCAACTTCGTAGACATCCAGGCCGGCACCCCTTATTCTGTTGTTTGACAGAGCTTCGTAGAGATCTTCTTCATTGATGATTCCTCCCCTAGCACAGTTTATGATTATGGCATTTTCCTTCATGATTTCAAACTGTGGCTTTGATATAAGGTGTTTTGTTTCTGGTGTTAATGGCACGTGTATGGTCATGACATCAGATTCTTTTAGGAGAGTTTCCAGGTCTACCACTGTAACTCCAAGTTCTGATGCTGATTTTTCTGTGATGTATGGATCGTAGACAATAGTTTCCATTCCAAAAGCTTTTGAACGGGTAACTACTTGGCTTCCAATTCGGCCCATACCAATAACACCTAGGGTTTTTCCATTCAATTCTATCCCCATAAATCTGCTCTTTTCCCATTTACCATCCTTCACTGAGCTGTCTGCTATTGATATTTTACGTGTGAGTGAAAGTATTAGTCCCATGGTGTGTTCTGCAACTGTTATTGATGTTGATTCTGGTGCGTTTATCACCATAATACCACGTTCTGTAGCTGCCTGAACATCTACGTTGTCCACACCCACTCCTGCCCTGGCTATTATCTTCAATTTATCTGCAGCTTCAATCACTTCTCTCGTGACTTTGGTTCTGCTTCTTACAATTATAGCATCGTAATCTGCTATTTCCTTTACCAATTCCTCTTTTGTAATCTTAAAGTTGCTTACAACCTCAGCAACATCTTTTAATTCATCTATTCCCTTTTCGTTTATTTGATCAGCGATAAGTACTTTTTTATCCATATTTTCACCCTGAGTTCTCTCATAATATTATCTATGAATCTGAATGAGTTTAAATTTATATTAGAACTTGCATTTATAAATTCCATTCAATAGTCCCTCAATATAATATATGCAAATTCAACATCTACATTCGAATTAAAAATTAGTTATGGAACTTTCAGTTAATAAATAATTTACATGACCCTCATCGTTACTCTAGTTTGTTTTGGAAAAAGATATATCCAAACAAAATTTAATGGTATACTAACAACAAGAAATGGTTTAAACGGAGGTTGAGGAAATGGTTTCTGTCGATGAATTCATAATAGTTAGCTCAAATTATGTGCCGGGATATGAAATATTAGAAACAAAGGGATTTGTGTATGGACTGACTGTTCGAAGTAGAGGTGTTGGAGGACAACTTGGTGCAGGTATCCGTTCCATGTTTGGAGGGGAAATAAAAGAATACGTTCAAATGATGCAGGAATCAAGAAATGAAGCTCTTGAAAGATGTATTGATCATGCTAGGGAAATGGGTGCAAATGCAATTATAAGTGCACGTTTTGATTCTGATGCAATTTCTGACATCATGCAAGAAATATTGGCCTATGGAACTGCAGTTGTTGCTCAACCGGTGGAATAATTAGATGTTTGATGGCACTATCAAAATATCAAACAAGGCCATTCCCAGAACCTTGCTCGGATCTTCCCCATTTGTTGCAGCTCCTCAATTTGGACACAGGGCAAGGTTATACCAGCTTGATCTCTACAACAACCCAGAAAATATTGCGGAGATAATTCAAAAATCCCATGATATGGGAGTTAAGGGAATTCAGGTAATGCCTGAACCTCCTGTTATCGAAGCAATAGGACTTGCACGTGATGCCGGCACAAAAATGGATATTGTTGGTACACTTATGCCAGAAACTGAAGCTGAAGACATTGAACTATTTTCTGATTTGGGTGCAGTATCTGTGATGATACATGGAACCATAACTGACTCCGAAAATTGGGATGCCATCGAAGAAAAGCTTTTGAAGATCAAAGAAATTGAAGCAGTTCCTGGACTAGTGACCCACAGTCCATTCAAAACCACATCAAGTTTGTTAGAATCCGATGTATTGGATCTTTTCGATATTTACAGTGTTCCTGTTAACAAACTCGGATACCTAATGGACTGTGACGTGTATGATAAGGAAGTTAGAGCCAATCTGGACAACATGATGGAAGAACTAAACAAAACAATTATGGTTAGAAATGTTCTTGCAGCAGGTGTTTTAAGGCCAGAAGATGCATTTAACTACCTAAAAACAGTTTCTTTTGCAGATGTTGTGGCTTTGGGAATTGCATCCGTGGATGAAGCACAAGAAACATTTAGCTTGCTTAGATCTCTTTAAATTCCATTTTTTTACTTAATTATGGAATTTTTTTTTAAATGTACTTCATGAACAATGAATTTGGCAAGGAGTACGGTATGGAATAATATAAAAATAATATAAAAAAAATTTGTAACTTAACAGTAAATTAACAGTTTAGTTACAGTCTCTCCGTTCTCTAACCAGTTTTAGGAAATCTTTGGAATCTTCCATTTCTTTAATTTCCCAGTTATAAACAACTGGCACACCTTCAATACATTTCAATGGTTTTTTATCTTCCAATAAAAATACTGCATCTGTCCCGGTGATTCCTGATAAATCTTTAACATTTAGAGCCATTCGTTTAAGAACCTGCTGGTTTCTGTTCTTCTCTAAATTGGTAATGACTGTACTGTCCTTTTTAGCAAGTTTACCAGTGGTTTCTTTTTTGGCCAGAGCATCAAATGGGGTTCTGCTTGTAGATATAACTCCGAATCCCAAATTTTGGAGGGTAGTCTGGTTTTCCGCCGACAACTCTGGTTTTGGGGTATTGGTATCCCTAACATCTGCCCTTTTTTCCACTTCTGGAACACTTAAAAGATTTACAGATAGGGTTATCTTCATGTTGAGTATGCTTTCAAGCATCATGGCAGTTTCAGGGAATGCCCTCACCATACCACGTTCATACTTGTAAATAGTTTCCTTGGATACATGGGCCTTATCAGCCAAATCTTTCCTGGAAATATTCTGAGTTTCCCTAACTTGTTTAATTATCTCCCCATCGATCTGAACGTAGTAACCACCACGATCAGCAAACACCTCGGGATATATATCGTCTACAACCATATTTCTAAGGGTTTCCCTGGCAATAACAGGAATACCATGACGTTCGTATATAACATCCTCTTCAAGGTACTCATTTTTAGATTTTATTCCCACAACTAGGGGTGATGCTAGAAATGTGTCGGCAACTTTTTTTATTTCCTCTGCTTGGCTTCCTGTGAAACCATCTATATTAATTAGAATCTTCAAAAGTAATAGTTCAAATTCCTTTCTAGCCACCATATCAAAACAACTTCTATCATATATATTAGAAGTTTCAAATCCATGGTTAGAGAGAAGATCATTTATCTCAATGAGGACCTGATCCCTTTGGGGTGAAATGTTGGCTTTCTGCATTTAATCACCGGTGAAAAAATATGAACGATATATTATTATATGTAGGAATCGATGACACTGATTCCAGTTCTGGAATGTGTACCACCTATGTAACTTGTGTTATAATCTCCAAACTTAAAGATTACGGTTTTAATATTTCAGGATATCCAAGGCTCATAAGACTTAATCCATTTGCAAGATTTAAAACCAGAGGAAACGGTGCCCTATCCTTCAAATTAAAACTTAAAAATGAAAAAGAAGTTGAGGAAGTAAAAAAATTAGTATTAGAGAATGTTCAGACATTATCAGAACTTCAAGATGAAAAAACCAACCCGGGAGTTGTTTTCTACCAAAATGATGTCACGCCTGAACTCGAGGAATTTACCAATAGGGCAATAAGGGACATAGTTTCAATAAAAGAAACAGAATCCATTTTAAAGAATATTGGGGCCGACTACTACAAATTTAAAAATGGAAGGGGAATAATAGGGGCATTGGCAGCCATAGGATGCAACCTAACTGATCAAACCTTTGAGCTTTTGGCCTACAGAAGTCCCGAGAACTACGGTACAAAAAGGAAGATTGACCATGAATCTGTGGCAGAAATGGATAAAAAAACATATCCATCAACCTTTGATAATCTTGACCATGGATACATTGCAATAGAACCCCACACTCCCTGCCCTGTACTTTATGGGATAAGAGGCGAGAATCCTGATGTGCTTGAACAGGCAAGAACAATGGTTCGTGTCATGGAACCAGTTGAAAGGCACTGTATCTTTCAAACCAACCAACATACTGACATGCACCTCAAACCCATAGACAATATTTCAGACATGGAGAAGTTCAAATGTTACATTGTAAATGGTAAGGTAATGGATAAACCCCACGTTATAGATGGAGGACATCTCATCTTCAGATTAAAAGATGAGTCAGGTGACATTGAATGTGCAGCCTACGAACCAACCAAACAATTCAGAAACTACGTTCGAGAATTGGAACCCGGTGATATGCTGGAGGTTTATGGTGGAGTAGGGGAAGGAATAAATAATCAAGGCACCCTTAACATCGAAAAATTCCAGTTAAAGGAACTTGCTAAAACTGAAAAATTTGTTAATCCAATGTGCAGCTGTGGAAAAAGAATGAAGTCGGCTGGAAAAAACAAAGGATTCAAATGTCCGAGCTGCAGTAAAATAGAAAGGAACGGAGAAAAAGTAGCGGTAGAAGTACCCAGAAATATAGAAAAAGGATTTTACGAAACTCCTCCCTCTGCAAGAAGACATTTAAGCAAACCTCTGGTTAGAGATGGACTTTAATGACCACAGGAAGTAGCTAATATTGATTTAAACAATCGTTGGAGTTAGTAAAATATGATAACAGAAGATCTTGCCAGTAAAATAGCTGAAATAAGCTATGATGAACTTCCAAAGGAAGTCATATTCCAAGCAAAACTCTGTTTTTTAGATTTTTTAGCTGTGGCAATGAGGGGATCAAACAGCCCAAGCGGAAAAATAGTTAAAGAGATATTTAACTGCGAAAAAGATGAAGCAATAGTTGGTTTAGATGGGTTAAGCTTAATAGATGCGGCTTTTTGTAATGGGGTCTTTGCACACAGTCTTGATCTTGATGATGGGCACAGGCATGCTCAACTTCACCCTGGATGTGCTGTTATTCCTGCTGCTCTGGCAGCTGCTGATTTTCATAAAAAAACTGGCAAGGAACTGTTAGAGGCCATTGTAGCAGGTTATCAAGTTTCAATTTTATTGGGAAAACTTTCAAACCCCATGCACAGAAACAATGGTTTTCACAGCACAGGAACATGCGGCACATTTGGTGCTGCTGCAGCTGCATGTAAAATTTTGGAACTTAACGAAGAAAAAATAATCAATGCACTTGGACTTGCAGGAACCCAAGCTGCGGGTTTGTTGGAATCTGATCATGCAGGAACCATGGGCAAACATCTGCATGCTGGAAAGGCTGCGCAAGGAGGAGTTCTAGCAGCATTACTGGGTGAAAAGGAATTTACAGGGGCTAAATCAATAATTGATGGGAAACAAGGTTTTTATAGGGCGATGGTTTCAGATTCAGATGTTCCAATGATGGAAAACAGTTGGAAAGAAATGGATAAGGATCGCTATCACATTTTAGATGTATACTTCAAGCAGTATCCATTGTGCAGACATTTACATTCTTCCATCGATGCAGCTAGATTCATAAAGGCTAAAATGGAAGCAGAAGGTTCAAAGCTAGGTGATATTCGCAGAATAAACATCAGAACTTACGAAATTGCTGCTGAACACGATAATTACCACCCCGAAACTGTTGAGGATTTAAGGCAGAGCCTTCCATTTGCAGTGGCAATAAGCCTAATTAAAGGAGCACCAAACACTGAAAACATGGAAATAACAGAGCTGACAAGATCTCTGGCCTTGAAGACATTCATTGAAACAGATGCTAAGTTTGATGGATCGTACCCCTCTAAAAGACCATCTGAAATCAGTGTTGAAACTGAAAATGGGGTTTACAACTGTCTGGTTGATCTTCCCCATGGAGAACCTGAAAATCCCCTGGATCTGCAGGACTTAACACAAAAATTTCAACAACTAAACCCCAGCAGCAATGTTGAATTGATGAACACGATAGAACAAATTGAATCTATATATATACATGATTTTATGGAGATGCTAAATCTTAATATTAAATAGGAAATAATTCTTACCATCATAAATCTTTACTATAATTAAATTATTAACGAGCTGGTGATTCTATGGACACTGAAAAATTTTTAAATTCAATAGGAATTGGAAACCAAAACAATGAACCATCTGAAAAACGTTTTCCTGACGGTGCCCAGTACCGTTTTGAAGTTCCAGGAATTCAAAATCCCAATGCAATGGCTGCACTTTTTGAAGCAACAGACAGTTATGGGGTAAATATTCACAGGGTAACTCAAACCAAGGGAATAATGCTTTTAACAGATGCTGAAATCGAACAAATGGTCAACATAGCAGTTGATGAAAAGGTAGAACTATTCTTGAGTGTGGGACCAAGGGCAACCTACGATACCAGTGCATCTGCAAACACACCTGAAGGTGCAAGAATAGGTTACAGATTGAGGGGATATAAAAACTTGTTTTATGGTTTGGAAGATGTTAAAAGGGCCGTAGCGCTGGGTGTCAGGGGCATAGTTGTGTACGATGAGGGATTATTATGGGTGCTGGGTGAGATGCGTAAGAATGGAGAGCTTCCTGAAAACTTACATTTCAAGGTATCAGCACACTGTGGACACGGAAACCCTGCCAGTGCCAAACTCTTAGAACTCATTGGAGCAGATTCTTTCAATCCGGTAAGGGATCTTCAGATACCAATGATGGCAGACATCAGGAGATCCATCAACATTTCCCTGGATCTGCACATGGAAAATCCTAAATCTTCTGGAGGATTCATACGTCACTACGAAGCCCCAGAAATAATAAAAGCAGCTGCACCTGTTTACCTGAAAACAGGAGGATCAGTTGCAGCCCACCATGGATGGGATACCAGCGCAAGTCAAGCAGCTGAAAGAATCAAACAGGTGTATCTAGTTCAAAGCATGATCGATAGATACTACCCTGAAGCAAAACTTTCTAAAACTGGGACAGAGGTTATGTCCATCCCAGAAAAATAGAATTAACTTGGAGATTTTCAATGGACCT
>JAEZAV010000127.1 GCA_023430285.1 Methanobacteriota archaeon
CTTCACATGTGCTGCATGTTTCTTGGGATTTTATTACTTCTTCCTTGAGTAACTCCCATAAATGGTGTCTGATGCTTACAAATTCAGATGTACTTTTAATATCCTCGGTAAACCTTCTTTCCTTTGATATTGGAATGTCTACTATGGTTTTAATCGTACCGGGTCTTGCAGTCATTACTGCAACCCTATCTGCCAAAAATATTGCCTCGTCAATACTGTGGGTAATAAATACAACAGTTTTATGGGTGTCTTCAGTTATTTTTAGAAGATCTGTCTGTAAGATTTCCCTTGTTTGAGCATCTACCGCTGCAAATGGTTCATCCATGAGCAATACTTCTGGTTCGATTGCTAGTGCCCTTGCAATTGCTACCCTTTGTTTCATTCCTCCACTAAGTTCATATGGATATCTGTCTTCGAATCCTGTTAATCCAACCAATTCCAGGTATTTCCTAGCTATTGTTTCCCTTTCTTGCTTTTCGAAATTTGCTTCAAGTGCAAATGTAACGTTGTTGAGCGCTGTTCTCCATGGTAATAAAGCGTACTGTTGGAAAACTACTCCCCTGTCAAGACCAGGTCCTTCTATTGGATTACCATCTATCGTGATCTTTCCTTCGTCTGGTTCTGAGAGTCCAGCAACAATGTCTAAGAATGTGGATTTACCACAACCACTTGGACCAAGGATAACTAAAAACTCACCACTGTTAATTTCTAAGTTTACTCCATTTAGAGCAACAAATTTGCAGTTTTGCTGTTTGTTTTTATCACTCCTTACATCGAAGGTTTTTTTAACATTAACCGCCTCGATTTTAGATATTGTACCAGTCCACCTTTTGATGATGATTTAACCTTGGGAAACAGTGTTTAATTCCCCCAAATTGTAATTCATCCTGCATTTTCACATATTTCCCTCCTTTTTATGTCTTCAACCGATTACCAGCATAATTTATTTTTTAAATTTTACTGATCGGTTCTAACATTGTTTTTTTTCTTTTTTCTATGAATAGAGCCAATAATAGCCCTACGGCCAATCAATTTGAAATTTATAACGATCGTTAATCATAACTCAGCGATCCCCCCAAGGTCGTTGCATATGAAAAAATGATAACGATCGTTATAATCTAGTTACAATTTTTTTTGAATCTATATAAAGTTAACGATCGTTAATTATCATCTTCCGCACAAAATAACGATCGTTATAGATCAAATTCATGTTAGTAAACTTGATATATAAAATTAACGATCGTTATAAGAATTATGATAATTTTTCATTCCAAAAAGTCTACAATTTACTGATTTAAAAAAAATAAAAAGAAGCAATTTCAATGAATTATTGTACAATTATGGTTCCAGTTAAATTCATATTGTCCATATGATCCATATCGTAGTAATCGTATGTTCCATTTCCATGGAATGTGTAGCTGAAGGTTTGACCATTTTCTAGATCATTACTCATGAAAAGATATCCTTCTTGATCTCCTGTTTTGTTACTTGTAACCATGTACTTCCCTGATGGTTCATTTACTTTCCATATGACTGTTGTTCCTGGTTTTACAGTTAAGGTCTGTGGATTAAACGTTCCATTTTCAATTACGACAGTTGCCTGTGTATCATTATTTACTGTGCTGTTGTTGTTAACTGCAGTAAAGCTGCCTGAAAGTGTTAAAACTCCCAAAATAACCACTATTATTGCAATTATAATTATTATAGGTACTGTTTTGCTCATTTTTTTCCCTCTCATGGGAAATTAACGATCGTTATATGTTAGTTAGTTACAGAAAATGTTGTTTTATTCCTATATAAAATTAACGATCATGGTACTTTCAATATCCTAGAGTGAATCTGAGAAAAAAATTAGAATTTTAATAGTCTCAATTCACAATATAAAAATAAACAGTTTAAAGCCTTTATTATGTATTGATAACCATATTATAATCTTATGCATTTAAAAAAATAAATCTAAGACCGCGGTTAATGGACTTGTGGGTTGACCATTACCTACATCATGATAATGTTATACGGTCTTAAATGTTAGTTAGTTACATGAAGTATATCGCATCTTAAGATTATTTAAACTTTGTGTATTATGAAATTTTAAAGATTTAGTTAAATGTTTCATTAGATGAATTATGTGAATAATTATAATCTAAATGTTACAGTGAATTTTCAAATTTGTAAACTAATTAATTTTTTGAGATCCTATTGAAAACTTTTAAATACAACTATAACGATCGTTATAATATGGATTGTGAAAATTCATGTAGAACAAAGAAAATGATAAAAAACCAAAATAAACATTATCGATGCTAAAAATTAGGATTAAAAGCTAATTTACATTGATTTTAGCATTGACCCATTTTATGTTTTCTATTTTGGTAATTCTATGTTGTAAATATGGTAAAAAAATTAATTAACAAACTGATCGGAGGTGAAATAATGGTTGAAAAAAACCCCTTAATCATAGGCACAGTATTTACCCTTGCAAGTTATATTATCCTTTCAACAGCTCAACAAGGAGGTATTAATGGATTAATAGTTTTCTTACTGGGCGGTATACTTTTAGGATTTTTAATTGCACAAAAGAAGGACTCTTCTTTAAACATCAAAAATTTAGCAATAAACGGAGTTATTTTAGGCATAATTACAGGGATACTATCAATAACAGTGCTACTTGTGGAAATGGATAGCATGGGTATAGGTTATCAGATAGACGGTACAATAGTTGTTCCAATTATAATCTTGTTTATAAGCTACGTAATTGCAGCTATTGCAGGTGTAATTATTGGAAATTACTCCAGAGTAGAGTTTTTAAATAATTTATCATTAGAACAATAATTTTTATAATTATTTTCTAAATTTTTTAATTTTAGGGAGGTGAAATAAATGACGAATAAAGAATACTGCTGTCCTGTTGGAGCAGCTATAGATGAAATAGGTGGTAAATGGAAACACCCCATATTATGGGCTTTAAACGAAGGTAAATTGAGATTCAATGAAATTCATAAAACCCTGCCTGATGTATCACAGCGAATGCTAACAAAACAGCTCCGAGAATTAGAAAAAGATAATTTAATAAGCAGGAAAGTGTATCCTGAAGTGCCTGTAAAGGTAGAATACTCAATTACAGAAAAGGGTGAATCTGTCATACCCATTCTGGATGCGCTATGTAAATGGGGTAAACAATACTGTTCAACAAAAACTTGTTTAAATGAACTGAATTAACTAAAAAAAATAGTTTTTCTCTTTTTTAACTGGTAGAAAAAAATTTAAGTCCAAAAATTCCAGTGATGACAAGAATTATGCAAAGTATCCTTCCTAATTCTTTAGAATCTCCTAAGAATAACATTCCAATTAGGGCAGTTCCAATAACTCCTATACCTGTCCATATTGCATAACCCGTCCCCATGCTTATGGATTTAAGTGCCAATGACAGGAAGTATAGGCTTAAAATCATGAATAAAACAGTTAGTATGCTGGGAAATATTTGGGTGAATCCCTGTGTGTACTTGATACCCACTGCCCACCCAACTTCCATAAGCCCAGCTACAACTAGACATAGCCAAGGGTTAATAATCATTTTTTTCTTCCAGTTAATTTTATTCAATACCCTTGAGTCTCAGAGCATCATGTAACAGGGAGTTTCCATCACAAAGATAGCAATGATTCTCAGTGCCCCATGGAACTTTATGTTTGTAAACTATCTCGGCAGCTTCCAGTATAGTTTCATAGTACCATTCTGCAGAAGGTGCCCTATGACCTTCAAGTTTAGAACCGGGATTTGGAGCCCAAACAAATGGAATTACATTGGCTCCTATTAAAGATAATTCATTTATACCCTCTAAAAATGATTTCTTCGGTTCTAGGCCCATCACCATTGCCACGTAAACGTTTCCCTTTCCAAATATGCTCACTGCTTTGGTTATTGATTCAATGAATTCATCGTGGGATGTTACAGAAGATTTTCCTGGACAAATAGCTTTGAAATAATTTTCATCCCAAACCTCCATGCTGAAACCCAATGCCTGAATCCCTGTATCATAATATCGCTGAATGTTTTCACCCTTGGCTGGAGCTGGGAGAATAACACCTGGAACTCTATCAAATCCAGTGTGCTTTTTTATAGAACCAATGATCTGTGAAACCACCTCAACTTCCTTTCCACTTATGTAACATCCTCCTGTGATGTTCACATGATTGACCTTACCTTCTTTAAAGGCTGCAGCAGCTACTTCACCAATATCTTCAGCATCCTTTTTTCTTATGACTGAATTATAGGTTTTTGATGTGGATACCAAGTTACAGAATCCACACTGTTTATCATCCTTGAAGTTTGAACAGTAGTTTTGGAAGCAGAAAAATAAACAATCATCACCACCTATCTGGCCAATTTTAACCATATCCTTTCCATTGGATGTTTGTTCGTTGTAGTAGTCGGGTCTTTCCATCCACTCAACTTCACAAACCTTTTTGTCGTTAAAGTAAAGTATTAAACCATCCTCTTCCTTCCTAACATTGTAGGGTGATCTTGAATTTAATCTGTACTGAACAACAGTTCCATCTGGCAGATAGAAGTCATCTGGAAGTTTTAAATCGGTATGATTTTCAAAATCCCATCCAAACAAACCATGGTTCTGTTCCTTAAAACTCACTCCCAGCCCTTTCAAACTTTCCTCATCTGAACGTATGCCTTGTGTGAGCAGATCTGCTTTCAATAGTAAGTAGTTAACCATAATTGTATCTCCTTAAAAAAAATGTTGTAAAATGGGGATTTTCGACGATCAAAAAACCCCATTAATACTTTGTTTATAACTTTTCAAACCATTACAGTGGTCCTGCAAAGTTCTTCATGTAATCTTCTATTAATCTCAATCCACCGTGGTAACCTGCGTAACTGTCATCAAGGATGACTCTATCATACGCTGGGAAACCTACTGTCACAGAAAGAGCATCAAGTTCATCCAGTGCAGTTGGTGCTTCAAGAGAACTTGCAAATAATAGTTGGAATGGTCTGTCTCTCAACTTTTCCCTGGCTTCATAGGAATCTGGTTCGAATACTATGTCAGGTAAGTTGGCTATCTCAAGATCTTCTGTGAGTGCTTTTATTATGCTTTCCCTATATTCTTCAGGTGGATTGTCTGTTATTTCTATAATATCTGGAAGCAAACCAAGTTCATTGACTAAGAAATTCGTAATGTTTATAGCTGCATTAGTATCTGCTACAACAGCGAAGTATGCATGTGTGTAAACAATAAGAAGCATATCTCCAGAATATTCTATGAACCTGTAGGTTCTAAGTTCCTTTTCCTCTATTAAATTCTCAACAACATCTTCAGGTACATTCAATGTTTTTCCAATTGTTCTTAGAAATTTGCTGGTTTGTTTGGGGCCAACTGGAACACTTGGAAATGTGATGTAGGGTGTTCCAAATTTTTCTTCCAGCTTCTTTGCTGCCCTGTGGCCATTCCATGTGGAGAGTACAATATTATATTCTGCCTCAGGAATTGCTTTTAACTTCTCAAAGCCATCAGGTTCTGTGAAAAGTATGTTAGCCTTTAAACCTATCTTGGCCAGTAATTTTTTTATGACGTAGAGCTCGTTTTTCCAGAATATGTGCTGATGGGGCACTACTCCTAAAATATTCACAACCCCTTTCTTGACAGTTTGTTTGGTTAAAATTTGATCTATTAAAGCTTCGAAGAACAATTCATAGCCTTCATAGGAATTTCCATTGAAACCTGGTGCATTGATATGTAGAATAGGTACTTCATCCTCAAATTCCCTGATTACAGCCTCAATATCGTCACCAATTAATGCTGGAATACATCCTGAAATTAAGGCAAAAGCATCTCCCTTCATGACTTCGCTGGATGCCTTTATGAGTTCTCTGAGTTTGTTTTCTCCACCAAATATCACATGTTCTTCAACTAGTCCTGTAGTTGGTGTGCTGGTACCTCCGAAGGGCCCACCTGCATTTTGTCCACCGGCATAGAGCTGTCCAAACAGCTGCCCCAAACCGCATCCAAGTCCTGAATGTAAAAGTGGAACCAACCCATATACTCCTAATGCTGTTCCGTATGCTCCTCCCAGGGCGCATGAATATTTAGCAGCTTCAACAGAATCTGTTCCGTAGGGATCACTTGATTCTAGTTTTGTTTTATCATCTTCTATTATAGTCATTTAGAGCTCCCCTTATCTAAGTAGTAGAGTGGATCTGGCTGTTCGTACCACCAATCTTTGTATGAATCACTGGTCTTCTCTTTCATGTTGATTTCGAATGTTTTGTTTTTCAGGGACTGTAACAAGAATTCACCGTATCTAACTGCACCAGCATAGCCAGCTTGTGTGCTGGGAATATCTGGATCTCCCCTCAATGCATGGAGTCTGGTTACGGATTTTTCCCTCTTGTATGCTCCACCCTGGAATGGGCATGTAAGTGCAATGTCAGGATCCTTTGTTCGCGTGATGTGTCCCTGTTCTGCGGCTTGGAAGGTGTTAACAAGTACTTCAAAATCCCCAGTTTCTTCAACCATTCTTTCAAGATCATCAAGTATGATGTTATCAAAATCCTGTGTTAGGGCTGCAGATGATTTCAATCCAAGTTCATCGAAGTAAGGTATCTGTGAGAGTAATCTACCCTGGCCAAGTGATCCTAAAACTTCAAGTTTTTCTCCGTTGCCCTTGAAATTTAAAAGTTCTTCTCTAACGGCATTCAACTTAGGAACCCAAACTTGATGTTCTTCGGCTATTAATTCTTCAATTTCCTCTTCCCTATTCGTGTACTTTCCAATTTGTCTCAACCACTGATCAGTGTTCTTAATACCAACAGGAGACGGATATAGGAAGTATGGTACTCCATATTTCTGTTTTAAACCTCTGCTGAGATAATCTGTAAATGTTGGGCATAGTGGTGCTGTGACTGCGGCCTCTGAAAGTTTTTCAAATTGTTCCACAGTTGCAAATTCTGGCACAAAATTCACCCTGAGTCCAACCTTTCCAAGTAAACGTTTAATTTCTAAACGATCCTGCCAGGTGTAGGACAGCATACTTGCAAAGTTGACTAAGTCTTCCTGTTTTTCTTCAGGTTCCTTTACAAGGTACTTCAGTACCCCATGCCAAAAGGCATCGTATCCTGTTTGTACCAGTCTTGATCTTACACCTTCACAGTGTACTGGTACTAATGTTGATTTGATTTGTGGTTGTAATTCTGCTACTGCTCCTTCAATATCTTCTCCTATGACACC
>JAEZAV010000201.1 GCA_023430285.1 Methanobacteriota archaeon
CTACACAGTAAAACTCATGGTAACCATCATGGCGGAAATTCAACAGTATCCAGTTTTATAACAGTACAAAACCATGTTTTACCCAAAGCTACAACCAACGTTAAAGGCGGACTTTACAACACCGAAAAAACAGTTACAATTGCAATGAGTAAATCTGGAAGCATCTACTACACAATCAACGGAACAACTCCAACAACTTCAAGTAAGAAGTACACTGGACCTATTAGCATCAAATCCACAACCACCCTTAAATTCATTGCAGTGGATCTTGCAGGTAACAAGTCTCCTGTGTACACAAACAAGTACACCATTGACAAAAAAGCACCTACAGTAACATCGAGCAATCCTGTAAACGGTGCAAAAAATGTTTCAACAACAAGCACAATAACAATCAACTTCAACAAATTACTGAATTCAAGTTTAAACTGGTCTAACATTTATATTAAAAATTTAAACACAGGAAAACTTGTATCCATTAAAACAACCATCAAAAACAACCAACTTAGCATTAAGATGACACAGACAAGATACTCAAAAAACAACTACCAAGTGTACATACCACAATCAGCTGTTAAGGATAATGCTGGAAATAATCTCAAAACTGCCTATTACTTCAGCTTTAAAACCAAATAAACATTTTTTCTATTTTTTTATTTTTTTTAAATCAAATTTCAATCTTTAACAGCTAATTTAAGAGCTTTTCAGGAGTATTTGGGATGCCATTGTTACTTTTTTTTAACCTTGAATTTTCATGTTGGATCATACTTATTTATATAAGAGAAATGTAACACTTGACATATCGGATGGGGAGGAGAGAGTTTTGGGAGATATAAAAAAAAATATATTAATTTTAACACTGGCTTGTTTGACTGTTTTAATGTTTAGTGCTGAAGTATCAGCAGCTGATCCTCCAGTTGCAAATTTCACTACCAACACTACATGTACAAGTGCACAGTCAAATATCCAGTTCAACGATACATCAACAGGCAATCCAACAAGTTGGAAATGGAACTTCGGTGATGGAAAAACATCCACACTCAAAAATCCAGTTCACAGCTACACAAAAACGGGTAACTTCAGTGTTACACTGAATGTCGCAAATACTGCTGGAACTTCAAATTTAACACTTTTTAACTACGTCAACATATTCAGCAGTCCAATTTCAAGTTACAACAATGTTAACATTACCACGGCTAATAACGGCACAGTTTACATGCAAGATCTAGGATCTGGAGGTGGTTTAAACGCAATACACATAGCTTCCAGTACTATTTTAGGTCCAAACTACGGACAGTACACAGTAACATCAAACCAGTCTGGAGTGATGTATGTTACAGACACAGGTGGAAGGGGATATCAGGACAATATTGTTCTTATGATAGCTTTAAATGGAACAATTCCAGATAATTTTGCTTTGAAGATAAGGGCAAGTGGATACACATGGACACCAGCAGGATTTAACACTGCTCCAGCACTTGCAAACATAACTTATCAAGCCTATTCCATCAATCAAACATTTTACAAGAATGATTTTATTTACGGGCCTCAAAACTGGAAAATGGCAGGTGGAAACACGGCATATCCAATATATCTCAACGAGGATATGAATGATCCATCAAACAGATTCAGTTTGCTGTTTATAGATCTGCATGCAGGTCCACTTGGATCGAATTATCCTCCTGGAAATAGTGCTCTCACAGATTATGGGGCCGTGAAAATAAATTATATATTCCAAAATTTGGAATCCATAGCAGCATTCAATGCCTATGCATGGAACGCAAACACAACCCATGGGGCAGGAATGGGTTGGACCAACAGTATTTTACCGGGTCAAACTGGAGGTCCAAGTGGTTATGAAGTTATTGGTTCAAAAAAACCAACAGCAGTGTTCTCATCTGATGTTAAAAGTGGTGTGGTGCCTTTAACTATTCACTTCACAGATGAATCAACCCAAACTCCAACATCATGGTTTTGGGACTTTGGGGATGGAACCAACTCAACTGAACAAAATCCAACACATACCTACAATCATTCAGGCAACTACGTTGTCACACTCACCATCAAAAATTCCTACGATACAGATACCACAACCGGAAACATAGCTGTCGGTAATATTGATGTGTCTGCATCGCTGCCCAACGGATCCTACAACACCACACAGTACGTGAATTTAACAGCTGAAGATAATCTATTCCCAAATCCAACCATCTACTACACAACCGATGGTACAAATCCCACAACAAGTAGCCAGATATATACTGGCCCAATAGTACTTAGTGATGAAGGGAAGGTTGTTCTGAAGTTTTTTGCAGTTGATTCAGGATTCAACGTATCAAACATTGTAACAATGAACTACACCATCGATAAAACCGCCCCTACAGCAAATACCAAACCTTCAGGAAGTACGTACAACACCAAGCAGAATGTTTCAATAACTGCTTCAGACAACTACGATCCAAACCCCGTTGTATATTACACTTTAGATGGCACAGACCCAACCAACAGCGCAACAAGGGTCAAATATTCGGGCCCAATAACAATAACCTCAACAACTAGACTCCGATACGTGGCTATTGATGATGCTAGTAATTGGAGCAGGGTTTACGATGAAAGTTACGTCATGAACTACACAAAGGCACCAGTCCCTTCTGCAGACGTACCAAGTGGATCCTACACTTCTGATCAAGTGGTGACCTTAACTGGAACCGACCAAATAGATCCCAAACCAAAGATTTACTATACCCTAGATGGATCCAAACCTACAAACAAAAGCACCCTTTACACCTGGCCAATAAGCATCAACACAATGGGAACAACTGTTCTAAAATTCATAGCAGTTAACAATGCAGGGTTGGTTTCTAATGTGATCACCTGTACCTACACTCTAAATAAACAGGGAGCTGGAGGAACATGGAACAGCACAACAATAGCTAGCAATGGAATGTACAATTCCATAGCTATAGACAAATCAGGCAACCCTCATGTGGTCTATTACCAACTAGCATCACCAACTGACAGTTATCCTGAGTTAATATATGCATATAAAGACAGTAAAGGCTGGCACAAAGAGTTAGTTGACAAAAGTAATGCAGGTTCAGGATTTTACGTATCAATGGCACTAGACTCATCAAACAACCCATCAATGGTATATGGTGAAGTTTTCGGTGTAAATTCAACTGACAAACTTAAATATGCATACAGGAACGCCACAGGATGGCATATTAATATACTAACACAGAACAGCTATATTTCCTACATTAACTTGGTTCTTTACAACAACCAGCCAAGAATCAGTTTCTACAATGACTCAGCGAACAATGGATTAGGTGAACTACAGTACATGTACAAAAACGGCACCAAATGGTACATTGAAAATGTAACAACAAAACCATCAGGAGGAAGATGGAATTCACTGGCACTAGATTCAAAGGGTAACCCAAGAATAAGCTACTACGATATCTATGGAGGTCCTGTACAGGGCAGCTTACGATATGCTGAGAGAACTTCTGCAGGTACTTGGTTGATCACAACTGTGGACGGAAACATGATCGATCCAGTTAACGTTGGAATTTGGAATTCAATAGCAATCGACTCCAATGGAAATCCCCACATAAGCTACAATTCCAACTTAGGAGGGGGAGGAGGTAACCTCAAGTACACCTACTACAACGGAACCAGTTGGGTCGTAACCACCATCAGTAACTTAAAATCTTCCTGCAGTAAACTGTTATTAACCAAATCTAACAGTCCATTAGTAGTTTATGAGGATGTTACAACTGGGAATTTCAAATATGCTTATCTTGAAGGTAAAAAATGGATAATAAACAATATTGACACCGTTGATGGTGTGGGTCAGTGGATCTCTCTAACACTCAATGCAAAGGGAATTCCATACGTCTGCTACTCGACTGCCAATTCAAAAATCAAGTACGCTTACTTGATTCCATTTACAGTAAACGCAACACAGGGTGGAACATTTAACACCACAAAATCAGTGGTAATTAAATCAACAGCTGGAACAACTGTTTACTACACGAAAGATGGAAGTGATCCTAGAACAAGTAAAACTAAAACTAAATACTCAGGTCCAATATCAATTAATACTACTACAAGTCTCAAATTTGCAGCGGTAGATTCTGCCTTAAACTGGAGTTCAATAACAACATCTACATACGTGATAAATTTACCACCGACAGCTATGGCTGGAACCAAGGGAGGATACTACAACACAACCAAACTAATCAAACTAACCATGAATCAACCAGGAAGCATATATTACACAATTAATGGAACCACACCGACGGCTTCAAGCAAGAAGTACACTGGATACATAACCATTACAAAATCAACAACTATAAAATTCATAGCCATCAATCAAAATGGACAAAAATCCATAATTTACAACGAAACATACAAAATTGATAAAGTTGTACCTGTAATCAGCTCAACATCTCCTAAAAATGGAAGTACAGGCATTCCAAGGATGGGAACAGTGAGTATAAAATTCAGTAAAAACATTGCTTCAGCTGATAACTGGTCTAGGATATACGTAAAAAACCTAAATACCGGAAAGTTTGATAAAATTACAAAAACTATCACAAACAACACTTTAAATTTAAAAATATCCAGTTCAAGGACAGGCAACAATTGGTACATTGTGTACATACCATCGTCCTCTGTTAAGGATGTAGCAGGCAACAAATTAACCAAAGCTTATACTTTCAAATTCAGAACTGGAAGTAAATAAGCATTTTTTTCATATTTTTTTTAGAAAAGTTTCCATCAAATTCTTCAATTCGATACGTATAAGTATACAAGTAGTTATATAGTAGTCGTTGATCAACTGAATAAAATGTTCAGGGTAACTTCTTTGGATACAATTTAAAACCAATGTAACAATTAAACACAACGAGAATTATGAAATCTGCAATAAAAATTCTGCTTATTCTAATTTTAATATCCTCATTGGGAGCTGTTGATGCAGCACCAAATGGAAGTAATAACAGTACAAGCGAAATAAAATATCCCATGAATCCAATTTTATTATTTTCTTATGGTTTAAATATAAATGCTCCAGAGACAGCAAAGGTCAATGATACAATACAGATCATGGTGACAGCCACCAATACTGGTTTAGTTGATTGGTGTCCTTTAAAAATTTACATGCCTCTTCCTCCAAACACTCAATTCGTATCCTTCGTTGTTCCAGATAGAAATTTACAGAATTACAATCCGTCTACAGGAATATGGGATGTTTACAGAATGAGATATATTGAAAGGGGGCAGCAGAAAACTGCCATATTAACGGTGAAAATATTGGACTCAGCTGCTGGTAAAAAGTTACCAGTTGTAACAAGATTTAATCAGTTGGTTTTAGAAGGTTACGGTATTGATGTTACGGATCTAACGTTTGCGAGGTCTGCAAGTATTTATGTTAAACCGTTGGATAGTGGTCCTGGAAAAGATGGTAATACTACTGGTAACACTAATGGCAAAGATCCAACTGGGAATGAAACTGAAAATGGTCCAAATCACATCAAAATTCCTGGAGATAAGTTTAATAGCAATATTATACAGAATTTAACTCCATCATCAGATAACAACCCTTCAAAATCATTACAAAGTGGTGGTGCTAGTGGTGGAAATGAAAATCCGAAAGCTTACGAAATAGATCAAGTACCTCCAATATCTAAGGATGACCTACCTTCCTACTTGATAGCAGTGCTTCTAATAATTGGAATGATAGTGGCAGGTTACTACTACGGAATGAAAAAAGAGGACTGAACATAGAAATATCAGGCCATACACACTAGGGGTTTCAAATACGCGTCAACTATGCAGTGGATCAATTTAATCAATCAAAGATAACAATTTAATGGAGTTTATAATGAGAGGTAGTTAAATGGTGATAGCGTCTATAGGAAATACATTCAACAGTTCTTTACACATAATCACACAGAGTTTTCTGATACCGGTGATGGCTGTACTGGTAATCTTTTTTATCTATGCGCTGATTAATTTGGGAATATTAATTGCCCAATACTACAAGAGAAAACAGAAACAATTTGATTTCAAGCATTTTATCGACCAATTTTTGACGGAATCAAGGAACGGAAACACAGCAGAACTATCTAACATAATAGAATCTGCAAAAATATCCAGAAGCCATAAGGAAGTTCTGGCAACATTGTTAGCAACAGATAATGTTAGTAACGAATTCAGAGAATCCTTAGCACTTAAAATGGTGGAAGATGAAACCATCAATTCTGCTAAAAACCTTGAAAAAACTGATATTGTGGCGAAAATAGCCCCTGCCATAGGTCTCATGGGAACACTCATACCGTTGGGTCCAGGATTAACAGCACTTGGAGCAGGTGACATCCAAAGTTTAGCCCAACATTTAACCATAGCATTTGATGCAGCTGTGCTTGGTATGGCATCAGCAGCCATAGCATTCATAGTTTCCAAGGTCAGGAGAAGATGGTATGAAGAAGAAATATCAAACCTCGAAACACTTGTGGACACGGTTTTAGAGGTGATGAAATGATCAAACAGAAAAGACGAGCAAGAAGAAGGGCTGTACTTTCTTCGGATGAAGAAATAGATCCCATGATCTACGCAGTAAACATGATAGATTGTATGCTTGTTTTGGCTGTTGGATTTCTAATATTCACCATAATATTCATGAACACCAATCCAAACGAAGCTTCACAAGCCAATGTGAACATTAAAATAGGTCCGGAATTGAATGAAACTCCTCAAAACAGTTCATCAAATTCCAACAACGGATTGAACAATGTGGGAACTGTTTATGAGGATCCAACTACTGGAAAGTTATTTGTTGTTAAGAACTCTTGACTGATGTTTCTATTATTATTTTTTTTTTTTTAGATTTATAAAAATCATGGAAATGTAACAAAATGATCTACGTGGGCATAGATGATACAAACAATGAAGACTCTGTGGGTACTGCAAAGTTTACCCGACAGGTTGCTTCGAAGGTTGCTGAAAAATTTCGAGTATATGGCGTTACAAGGCACCAGCTCGCTCAGAACAGTGAAATTGATTATTCTGTACACAATTTCTGTGCAGTTATCCATGTTGAAGCTGACAAAAGTCATTTAAATACCATATTCTCCATTGCAAAAACTGAAATTATGGATAACTTCAACATTGGAAGTAATCCTGGCATTGCAACAGCCCATGAAGACACTATTTCTTCTTCTGTGGTATCATTGGGATTGGATGCTAAATACAAAGTTGTTAAGAGAGAAACTGCTATTAAACTGGCGAATGATTCTGAAATTTTAATTGAAGGTTTTGGTGAAGCAGGAACTGGTGTAATAGGAGCCCTCGCAGGGGTTGGTCTTGCAAACACCAAGAACGATGGAAGATTTGTGCAGCTTGGTGATCTTAGAAAAATTAAACAACCAGAAACAGTTCAGAAATTTCTAAAATCAGGGATCGATAAGATCATCACCTTGGAAGGGGTTACCCTCGAAGAGGGAATAATTTACAACATCGATAACAAACCAGTTAAACCATCTCCAGTTAAAGGGGAAATAGTTCTTTTTGTAGAACCTGTTAACAATATGTTCAGAGCAGTTAACAGGGATTAATAGGCCGTAAACTGTTGATGTAGTTGTTTAGAGTTTACTATCTACATATTATTGTTAAATATTTAGAAATAAAATTTAAAAAAGTCTTATATTTTCCATTGAATTCGATATGTCTAAAAATAATAATAGTTTTAATCCTGGGAATGGTATGTGAGACCTACCTGCACAAATATTGAGTGCCGGGGGCGGGATTCGAACCCGCGGCCTCACGGTATCCCAGGAAAAAGTCAGAGCACTTGCTTAATACCCTATGAGCCGTGCGCTCTAACCAACTGAGCCACCCCGGCATGGCTTATATGCTGTTTGATGTCATATCACTTAAACCTTTCTATGAGGCTATTAATATGGGTATTCTTATTATTATTTCAATGGAGAAATTACCCGAAAATTATGCTTCAAAAAAGTAGAAATCATTTGAGATAATATATTAAGAGATAGAACTAAAATATTTTTTTTAAGGCTGGTGACATCATGGATGAACATGTTATAGAAGCATTGGGAAAGGCTAAGATTAAAGTAAAAAATGGGAAGGTAGTGGAAGTTGGAGAACCTAAAATTGATTACTGTCCAATATTTGACAAGTACAGGGGAATTAAAAAGCTCACACCCGAAACAATAAAGGAAAACATCGAATTTAGAATTGAGGATTTCGGGATGTGTACCGAAGATCGGACCATGAGGATGCATGATTTTCTTTCATTTGGAGTATCAGAAACCCTCACAACAATATTGGAAGAGGGTGAAATTGATGCTGTTGTCAGCGTCTGTGAGGGATGTGGCACAGTCATACTGACTGAACCTGAGCTTGTTCAGGGTACAGGAGGCAGAGTTTCAGGATTGGTAAGCACTTGTCCCATTGAAAAATTGATGGAAGAAGTGGGACAGGATAAAGTTTTAGATCCAACTAGTGCTTCAATAGACCAGATAGCAGGCACACTGAAAGCAATTGAAATGGGATTTAAAAAGATAGCAGTAACCATAGTATCGGCAGATGATGCAATACGACTCCGGGAGATTGAAGCAGAAAATGAGGATGTTAATATTTTCATATTCGTTGCCCACGTTACTGAAATGTCTGAGGAAAATGCCATAACCATATTTAACCATGCAGATGTTGTCACAGGCTGTGCATCAAAGTATATACGAAACATCGGAAAAGAAAAGGAATATTTTGTTGCTGGTGATTCAATACCTATTTTCGGAGTTACAGATGTAGGTAAACGTTTCATGGAACTTAGAATCGAAAAAATAGGGGGAATGAAGGATAAAAAGGATCCAAAAATTCCTAAGCCTTTGATATGATTAAATTTTTGTTTAATTCCGGGTTGTTAAACCTGGAATATAAATTACTTATTTAAACATAGGTTTTAATTTTTTAATGTGGCCTCTAATGTTGCTACAATCTAATCGAGACCTGCAAGCGCACGTATGAGGCTGCTTTGGGTGATGAGTCCAACAAGATTGCCATGGTCATCGATGACAGGAATCCTCTGATACCCCTTGTCCGCCATTATTTTTGTGATCTCCACTATGGGAGTTTTCTTATCGGCAACCATCAGATCTTTACTCATTAAATCGTCAACCTTAAGAGTAAGGGCTTCTCCGCCTGCTAAAAGAATATCTCTGTGGGTTATCATTCCAACGAGCTTACCTTCATCAACTACTGGAAGTCCTCCAACATTGCATCGCATCATTTTCAGTTTTGCAGCTGCCAAAACATCTGTTCTACTGGTCACATGAACATCTTCTATCATGATCTCTTCTGCAACAAGGTTATCTTTCATGCTAATTGATCTGGACTTCGATATTTAAAATAGTTATTTGTTCAACGTAACGAATTCAAGATGTTTGATAAAATAACCGGACTTCCATGGAAATTGATGGATTTAAAAACTAGAAGATCCAAATCCCTATGAAAATTTTTTTTACACAGCACTTTTTAAATCAATGAAATATTTTGCAATTTTTTCAACAATTTCTTTAAGGTAGAACAGATATAGAAAATTACATCTATTAAAATAAAGTTTAAATTTTTCAAGAAAATTTTTGTTGATGAAAATTTACGCATGAAATAGAAGATGATTTATGTTAGATTATTAAGTTAACGCGTTTTAGATGAGGTATGAAAAGTGACCCAGATGCAAGATGCCCTAAGAGGCAATATAACACCTGAAATGAAGTTAGTAGCAGAATCAGAAGGTATTGATGTTCAAAAGATTGTTCGTGGATTGTCAGATGGACGCATTATTATTCCAAAAAATGTAGAGGGAAAAACCAAAGCCGTAGCCATAGGTAAGGGACTTAAAACCAAGATCAATGCAAATGTTGGTTCATCATCCGAGCTAGAAAAGGTAAAATGGGAAGTTGAGAAGGCCAAAGCGGCAGTTAAATACGGTGCAGATACTATTATGGATTTAAGCACAGGTCCAGACTACCAGAATGTTTTAAATGCAATAATGGAAGCTGTGGATGTGCCAATTGGGACTGTCCCAATCTATGAAGCTGGAATCACAGCATCCAATAGTAAAGGTGCTGTTGTGAACATGGATGAAGATGATATGTTCAATGCCATTACAAATCAGGCAAAGGCGGGTGTGGACTTCATAACTGTACACTGCGGCATAACCAAGGATCTGATTGGGAAGGTACAGGATTCAAACAGGATCATGGGCATTGTTAGCAGGGGCGGATCATTTTTAGCTGCTTGGATTCTTCAAAATGAAATGGAAAACCCCCTTTACGAGAACTACGATTATCTCTTGGAAATAGCTTCTGAATATGATGTTACACTCAGTTTGGGTGATGGATTGAGACCTGGATGTTTACATGATGCGTCAGATGTTTCACAGATTCAAGAACTTGTAACACTTGGAGAACTGGTTACAAGGGCAAGAAACGAAGGAGTTCAAGTCATGGTAGAGGGTCCGGGCCACGTTCCAATAAACCAGATAAAGGCCAACATCGAAATTCAGAAAACAGTGTGTAAAGAAGCTCCTTTCTACGTTTTAGGGCCACTAGTAACTGACCTAGCTCCGGGCTACGATCATATAACTTCTGCCATCGGCGGTGCCATTGCTGCTTCTGCAGGTGCCGACTTCCTATGTTACGTGACTCCTGCAGAGCACCTGGCAATTCCAAATATAGATGATGTAAAGGAAGGAGTTATAGCTTCTAAAATAGCTGCTGAAGCTGCTGATGTTGCTAAGGGTGTTAAAGGTGCATGGGACAGGGAGGTAGAAATGGCACATGCAAGAAAAAACTTTGATTGGGAAAAACAATTTGAACTGGCATTTGATCAAGAAAAACCGAGAAAATGCCGCGAGCGCAAACCTATTTCAGAAGATGACATGTGCACCATGTGTGGAGAATTTTGTGCACTGCGCCTCGTTAGGAACAATATATAATTGAAACATCGACATAGTTAGTATCATCCCAAACTATTTATAGTGTTTGAAACAAGATATTAACTGTAAACATTTTTTGAATATCAAAAAAATTGAAGGTTTTACCATGAAAGCAGAAAATTTAAATCAAAAATGTCCTGTATGTGGATGTACTGATAAAGATATATCAAGAAAAAGAGATGCTGGGCACAACGATGAGGCATTTTACATTCCCCATGTACCACAGGGAACAGTTGGAGTAATCAAATGTAGTAACTGTGGGCATTGTTTCGAGTACTGTACAGATGAGCAGTGTTTAGTTGAAATACACAAACTAGTACTGGGTGAAGATAAGGATAAACAGGATGAAAAGAAAGAGCCTTAAACCTTAATTTAGATTCAAACTCTTCATCCAATACAAAATCCTTAAATAAGATATAAACTATTTTTTTTATTTGTTTTACAGAAAATTTAATACCTATTTGAAACTATAGTAAACATTGAAAAAAATTCATGCCAGGAGGGCGAGACATATGAAAATGCAGCATGTAGAAGGTCAAAATAAGGGTAAATTAGTTCTTTTTGCACTCAGCACTTGTGGTTGGTGTAAAAAAACCAGGGCACTGATCGAGGATCTTGATGCGGATTATGAATATGTATATGTGGATCTTTTGAAGGGTGAAGAACGGGAAGAAGCAGTTGAAATGATAAAAAAATGGAATCCACAGTTATCTTTTCCAACCCTCGTGATCAACGATGACGTAACAATTATCGGCTTCAAAGAGGAGGAAATTAAGGAGGCTCTTGGATGAGCGACTTCGATGAACCCGATGAACAAGAAGTTGATTCATACTACAAAAAGGTTAAGGCAGATGCAGAATCTGGAGGATATCACCTCAGTTCTGATGAAGAATTTACAAAGGAACTTCTAAAAAGCATACTCATCAACAAAAAACGTTACGGGTACGGTGCATGTCCATGCAGACTCGCATCTGGTACGAAGGAAGAGGACCTGGACCTGATCTGTCCATGTGATTACAGGGATCCTGACCTGGTTGATTACGATGCATGTTACTGTGGTCTTTACGTCTCCGGCAAAATATTGAGTGGGGAAAGGAAACTCCAATCAATTCCAGAGAGAAGACCAACACCAGAAGAAAGAAAAAAGATCATAGCATCCAAATCAGAAACAGTTAAAAATCTTTCAAAACCTGTTTGGAGATGTAATGTATGCGGATATCTATGTGCTAGGGATGCACCCCCTGAAGTTTGTCCCATCTGCAAGGTATCAAGCGACAGATTTGAAAGGTTCATGTAACCAACAATTTTTTTCATCCATCTATTTTTTTTAAATCAAGGAAAATCTAGAAGTATTTCTGGAGGCTCCAATTAATTACACAAACATTTGATTTAATTTTTTTAGGGTATCCAATGCAAAACTATTAAATTAATTTTCATAAGAATTAATATTGGTATTGGAATAGGTTCAGGAACTTTATTCCCAATTAATCAAATCAAAGTCAAATAACTAAATTTTTTTTGGGTAGGCAGGAAGTATGAAAGATTCACATGATGGTACAAGTTACAGTAAAATGGTTGAAGTTTACGAAGAACTGGATTCAACTACCAAAAGACTTGAAAAAACAGCTATACTAGCAAAATTTTTTAATGAGATAGGTAATGAGGATTCAGAACTTTTACCGGTGGTCACGCTACTCTCCCTTGGAAGGGTTTTCCCCACATGGAGTGAGGAAGAACTGGGCATAGGTTCTAAACTTCTAATGAAAGCAATAGCACTGGTTGTGGGTGTAAAACCTGAGGAAGTGGAAGATAAACAGAGGGATTTCGGGGATATTGGAAGCGCTGCCCAGGAATTATTTTCAAAGAAAAAACAGGCGACTTTTTTTTCAGGAAAGCTAACCATTAAAAAGGTGCAGAGCAACCTGATGAAGATGGCCACAGTGTCTGGAAACAGAGCCCAATCTAAAAAACTCGAAATATTACGGGAATTACTATCATCTGCATCTCCAACCGAAGCTAAATACATAACCCGAACAGTTATTGAAGAATTGAGGGTTGGGGTGGGTGAAGGAACCATCAGAGATGCACTTTCCCAAGCCTTCGATGTTGATAAGGCCATTGTTGAAAGGGCACACATGCTCACCAATGATCTGGGATTGGTTGCAGAGGTTTCCAAAGAAGAAGGGGTTGAAGGCCTTCAAAAACTTTCATTAAATCCTGGAAAACCTGTTAAGCCAATGCTTGCACAGCTTTCTCCGGGAATTGAAACAAGCATTACAGAGATGGGATGGGCTTTTTGTGAAACCAAGTACGATGGTATCAGGGTGCAGATACACAGACTTGGGGATGAAGTTAATGTTTTCACCAGGAGACTCGAAAATATCAGTAATGCAGTTCCAGAAATCGTGGAGTACATAAAAAAAGATTTGCCCCCGAAAAATTTCATTGTGGAGGGTGAAATAATTGTTACCCGTGATGGAAAACCAATTTCCTTCCAGTATATTCTCCAGAGGGTTAGGAGGAAGTACGATATTGAAAGGATGAGAAATGAAGTACCACTTAAATTGTACCTCTTTGATGTTCTTTATTATGAAGAACCGTTACTAGACGCTCCCTTTGAAAAGAGAAGAGAAGTTCTAGAATCAATAGTGAATATCACTCCTGACAAAATTGAATTAAGTGAACAGGTCAAGGTCACTTCTGAATCGGTTCAAGAGGCTCAAGATCTCTTTAACAATTCCATTAAAGGAGGTCATGAGGGTATAATGATTAAAGATCCCACGGCTCCTTACATCCCGGGTATTAGGGGTAAAAAAATGCTTAAATTTAAGGCCGAACCTGAAACCCTAGATCTGGTTGTGGTTGGAGGGACCTATGGAAAGGGAAAAAGGGCACATTTCATAGGATCCTACCTGTTGGCTGCCAGGGATGAGGATAACGAATTTAAAACCCTTGCACATGCTGCCACAGGCCTCGATGATAAAACCCTCCAGGAACTTTCTGAACTAAGTGAACCACTCATAACCAGTAAGGTTGGGAGGCAGGTCCAAATTGCACCTCAAATTATTCTCGAGATAGCATACAGTGAAATTGTTAAAAGTCCTGAGTACGAGTCTGGATATTCTCTCAGGTTCCCTGTGGTGAAGAGAATAAGGAATGACCTTAGTTTGGATGATATTGACACGGTGGATAGAATAAATTCCATGTTCAAGGAATGAATCATTCAATTATTTTTTTTAGAATATATTAATACTTATTAAAATAATAATATTACATGGTTGAGCCAAATTTTTTGGAGCCCATGTATGAATGATGAGACTATCTACAAAGTTGCTTTAGCAACATCAATTTTGGGTATTGTGGGTATTATAATAATTTCTGGCCAGTTGTATCCTCAGGAATATCATATAACCGATATTAACAGGGGCATGCTTGATAAACAGGTATCCCTCCATGGTGTGGTTGAAGAGATCAAAAAGTCTAAAAATAGTGATACCTATTTTTTAGAGCTTGCAGATGAAACTGGAAGGATAGATGTGGTCGTGTTCCACCAAACTGTTGAAGACTATGAGAAGTACAACTTGAAAATCAGTGGGCTAGTGAAAAGGAGAATTAGAATCATGGGTACAGTAACAGAACACGAAGGTCATTTAGAGATCATATTAACTGATTCCAAGTCTGTTAAATTGATCGCCTAAACAGAAAAGTGGATATTCTTGGATCAATTAACTGCCTAGGGAAAGTTAGATACTTTGTTTCCATGAATCTTCAACATGATCCTTTCTTTAAGTTAATTTTAATAGGTTTACCTTCCATATCAATAACAAATTAAATTAATAAATAATTCAATCGGAGTTTATTTTATGACAATTAAACGATTATTTGGAACATTTGGAGTTAGGAGAATTGCTAATCAGGAATTAACACCAGAATTTGCTTCAAGACTTGCAGCAGCATATGGATCTATTGTTAAGGGAACTGTGGCTGTTGGAGGCGATCCAAGAACATCTACAGAAATGATCAAACATGCAGTGATTGCAGGACTTTTATCAGCAGGATGTAAGGTCATAGATCTTGGAATTTTACCTACTCCTGCAGTTCAGTTTGCAGTTAGAAACTATTATGATGGCGGGATAATGATAACGGCATCACACAACCCTCCAAAGTATAATGGACTTAAATTTGTTGATTCTGATGGAATAGGAATCGAAGAGGAATGGGAACAAAAGATTGAGGCAATGTTCTTCGATGAGGAACCTGTAAGGGTCTTTTGGAATGCTATTGAAGAATCAACTAAAAATCCGGGTATTGTGGAGGAATACATCGACAACGTCATCGAAAGGGTGGACTCCCAGGCAATAAAAGAGGCTAATCTCAAGGTAATAGTTGATTGTGGAAGTGGAGCAGCATGTTTCACAACTCCTTACTTGTTGAGGAGGTTAGGATGCCAGGTAACTACAATGAACTGTCAACCAGACGGATTTTTCCCAGGAAGGAATCCAGAACCAACATCTGAAAACTTGGAAGAACTGAAAAATGTTGTGAAAGCCACAGGGGCAGATCTTGGTATAGCCCATGATGGAGATGCAGATAGGACCATATGCATCGATGAAAATGGAGAATTTGTATTCGGGGACAAAACATTTGCACTGGTTGAAAAGGCAATGCTCAAGGAAAACGGGGGCGGAATCATAGTAACAACTGTTGCTACTTCTGCTGCAATTTATGACATTGCTGAGGAATACAATGGGGAAGTTATAGCCACCAGGGTGGGCGATCTTCTGGTTGCAAGGGAACTGAAGGATCAAGATGGACTTTTCGGAGGAGAAGAAAATGGAGGACTCATCTTTCCAGAATTTGTATATGGAAGGGATGCAGCCATGTCCACAGCTAAAATAGTTGAAATCATGGCAAAAGAAGCTAAACCTCTATCTGAACTTATTCAAGAACTTCCGAAATACTGTTCTGCAAAGTTGAAGGTTGAATGTGCAGATCATCAAAAAAAGACTGTCATGGACAGGATCGTTGAAGCAACTTCAGATCATGAAGTTGATACCAAAGATGGAGTTAAAATATTAACAGAAGAAGGATGGGTAATTATCAGACCATCTGGAACCGAGCCAATATTCAGATGTTTTGCAGAAGCTCAAACAGAAGAAGATGCATTAAAAATGGCTAAATGGGGCATATCCTTGGTTGAGGAAAATATGGAGTAACTTTTAAACTCCTAAATTTTTTTTTTTTTAGTCGCTGTAAAACCCATAAAATTCAGAACAATATGCACACATGGGATACTTGCCTAATTTATAATGACTGGAATCGTCCTTATTTATATCAAACTCTTTGAGGCAGAAGTAGCATTTTTCTATCTTTTCAGATTTTTCGTTCTCAGAATCGTTGCAGGCTTTTTCATTGTTTATTTTTTCACTGTTAATCCTAACACCCCAATAAACTATCTATTGTGATCATGATGATCGAATTGGTTTATGAAACTATTGATCCAAGAAAGATATATCCTTTCATAAATAGGTTGAAACTAACCAACTGATTTCAATCATTTGAAAACCATCCCATTCTCGAAAAAAATTTAATTTAAAAAAACCAAATAATAATACATGATAGTCAAGGGTAAAAAACACAAGGTTGCTTGGGGAATCACAGGTAGTGGTGAAAAAATTCTTGAAACAGTAGAGATAATGGAGCAGATGAAAGAAAAATACAAAAATACCTTCGATATCCGAGTTTTCATATCTAAGGCAGGAGATCAGGTTTTAAAATACTACAATTTATCCAATACTCTTGAAACATTATTTGACAAAACCTGGACTGAAATAAATGCAAACTCTCCATTTTTAGCGGGTAAAATCCAACTTGGAACGTTTGATTTTTTGTTGATAGCGCCTGCGACTTCGAACACCGTAGCAAAGATATCTCTAAGAATAGCGGATACTTTACTGACCAACGCTGCAATCATGGGACAAAAAACTTCAACACCAATTTATATAATGCCAACGGATTATAGAGAAGGTGAAACAGTAACAAAACTGCCGAATGGTAAAGATTTGGTTCTTAACATAACTATGGATGATGCTAAGCATGTGGAGAATTTGTCTAACATGCCCAACACCACAGTTTTTGAGCATCCCAACGAAATTCCATCGATATTTGAGAAACACTCCAAGTTTAAATAGTTGTAGATAAAAATTGCAGGGTCACTCTGAGCTTGTAAAGTCCTTCGGTATCTTCAACCATATCTGAAAGGCCACGGAAGTAATGATCAACATCACCGGATCCTGCGATGTTAACTTTTATAGGTTCAACATCGTTTACTTCACTGAAGAAATTATTTATATTCATTATTTCGGACTTTGTGCCCATAAAGTTCATTACAACACTGCCACCCTGTCTGGATTGTATTGTAACATTTTCTCCATTAATTTCCAAGGTTTTTTCATCTTTATACTTGTTGTGTTTCATATTTACTGTAAATACCACGTTGGTTTCATCCATTACAAACACCTACAAAAAGTTCAATAACCTGATTTTTTCACTTACTATATTATTGGGCTGCAGACTATAAACTTTTTTTGCAATCATACAATGTGGGCTTAATATTGGCTGAAAAGAGATTTATGGGTTTAAATCTGGTTTTTAAAATTTATATCCGATCTCCCTTAAAAATTTCCTTCTGAAATCTTTATCGTCTTCGTTCTCTATTCCCTTAGGCTTAAATCCATCTACAACACCTACAATTCCCCTTCCCTGTTCTGTTTCTACTATTAAGATTTCGACTGGGTTGGCTGTAGCGCAGTATATGTTAACTACTTCTGGAACACTTTTAATTCGATGTATAACATTTATTGGAAAGGCGTTTTCTAAAATTATCAAAAATGAATGTCCACATCCGATTTCCAACATTGTATTGGCTACAAATTCTTCAATTTCTTCATCGTTCCCCTCTGTTCTAACTAGGCAGTCCCCTGATGCTTCTGAAAAAGCAATTCCAAATTTTGCATTGGGTACTGTGTTGAATATTGCTTCGTACAAGTCCTCAACTGTTTTTATAAAATGACTTTGTCCTAGAATGATGTTGCAATCTTCGGGAGCCTCAACTTTTACCATTTTTAGTTTCATTTCCATGAAATTCCTCCAATCATTAGTTTGTTACTACTCTGTTTTTTCGGTTATTTCTAGATGTGAACGATCATTTTTTCACCCCAAAAAGATTAATTCTACTAAGGGGATCATTATATATATCAGAATTTTAAATAACTAAATTGTCATTAACAATCATTATAATTATTTTGAATATATTCTAATATTTTTTTAGCTAATCAAGGAGTTCGAATATGAAAGAGAAAATGATAGAAATTGCCCAGCGTGTAAAGGAATTGAGGGAACTTTCTGATATTGAAATCGAAGATATTGCAGCCAGTTTAGGTGTTCCATTGGAAACTTACAGGAACTATGAAGATGGAAAACTGGATATTCCTGCAAGCGTACTCTACGAAATTGCACAAATTTTAAAGGTTGATATGGGGTTGCTCTTAACTGGTGAAGAAACCAGAATGCATATATTCACAGTAACACGGAAGGGTAAAGGTGTGGGGGTAGAAAGGCGAAAACAGTACAAATACGAAAACCTCGCTGAAAAATTCATACACAAAAAAGCAGAGCCATTCATAGTTACTGTCAAACCAAGGAAGGATCTTGGTAAACCATCCACCAACTCTCATCCTGGACAGGAATTCAACTACGTTATTGATGGAACACTTAAATTGTACATTCATGATAACGAGATCGTGCTTGCAAAGGGTGATTCAATATTCTTTGATTCATCTTATGAACACGCAATGGAAGCATTAAATGGTGAAAAAGCCAAATTCCTTGCGATAATATTATAAAATTAAATTTATGGAAAACTTTTGGGGAAAACAGGGTAAAAAGAGGGAATTATACATGTCATCGTTACTCAATGAATTTGTTTCAAAAACTGATTTTGAATCATACAGTGATTTTGAAGAAAACTTCAGGATAAACATACCTGAAGAATTTAACTTTTCTTACGATGTGGTTGACAGATATGCAGAGATGGATCCAGAAAAGATTGCCATTGTATGGTGCAACGACAACGATGAGGAAAGAACATTCACCTTTGGAGACCTGAAAATTTACAGTGACAAAGCTGCAAATCT
>JAEZAV010000025.1 GCA_023430285.1 Methanobacteriota archaeon
TAGTATTTAGTATTTAGTATTTAGTATTTAGTATTTAGTATTTAGTATTTAGTATTTAGTATTTAGTATTTAGTATTTAGTAAAAACTAATTAGTTTTTAGTTTTTACTAATCATAGTATGGAAAAAATTTTTTGAAAAATTTTATTGATCTACAACAATGAAATGTTGTCACAGGCAAAAGTTCGAAAAATTTGTGTTTAAACACAGTATTACTATTTTTTAAAATTTAATTACATATACTAACTAATTATTGACAAGTAAATTTTAATTAAAATTAAAAACTATTTATTAAAAAGTAAAAACTTTTTATAGGATTCAACTTAATAATAGTGGAGAGAATTAGAAATGAGCGAAGTAATAGGAATCATAAATCAAAAGGGTGGAGTGGCTAAAACCACAACCGCAATTAACTTGGCTGCAACCCTCAATATGAAGGGTAAAAAAGTATTGCTCGTAGATGTTGATCCCCAGGCAAACGCAACAACTGGTCTTGGCATAGACAAAACCAACCTAGAATGTTCAATAAGGGACGTGCTACTAGAAGAATGTGAAATTCAAGATGCAATAATATCAACGGACTACGATGGCTTAGATGTCCTACCAAGTAACCTAGGACTGAGCAAGTTAGAAAAACAGTTAGCAGGTGAAACAGCACCGGAATACATACTCAGAAGATACCTTGAAACAATCTACGACGATTATGACATCATCATAATTGATTCACCACCAACTCTTGGAAGGTTGGCCTACAACGTACTAGTTGCAAGTGACAGTGTCATAATACCAGTACAAACAGAATATTATGCAATGGAAGGAGTAGTTGATTTGTTGGATGCCATTAAAGAAGTTGAAGAAAAGTTGTACAGTGAAACTGAGATTAAAGGCGTTCTCCTAACCATGCATGATAAGAGGGAAAAGTTAACCAACGAAGTAGCCGCCCTTGTACAGGAGTACTTCAAGGACCAGATGTTTAAAACAATCATACCAAGAAACGCCCCAGTAAAAAGAAGTTCTGCAGATGGTGTTCCATGTGTAATAAAGTACCCTGAAAGCACGGGTGCAATTGCTTATCTGAAATTTACCGATGAATTTTTGGAGAGGATCTAAAGATGAAAGAAAATAGTGTAATTTCACGATCACCCCTACAGGAAAGGGCCAAAAGAGAGACTAAAACAAGCAAACCAAAAAAACAGCAAGTCGATGTGGATGAAACCATAGTGAAAAAGGTGTTTAAAAAGATCGACAACAAACCCCGCCTGGCATTTTGGGATCATGAATCTGCAGCAGTCCTGCACTACCTCAAAGAAACCCAACCCAACTTCAGCATGAGTGCAGAAACTGCGAAGTTAATGAGAAAAGCAATTAAAGATGAACATCCAGATATTTGGCGTGCTGTCACAAATCAACTCAGAGACAACAAACTAGATCCTCAAAAGAATAAAGAATAAAAAGTTTTAAGTTTTTAGTAAATAGTAATTACTAAAAACTTTTTAACAAATTTTTACCCGTTCAAAAAAATATATCCTCTAATTTTTATTTAAATTTGTAAACTAGTCCTAAGTTTTATTTTCTATTCATTGAAAAAAAATAAAGTAGCCAAACTCAATAAAAATATTCAACTAATTTTTTAATTCAGTTATTCATTAGAGATTAAACGATTTTAGGTTTACATTTAAATTAAAGGTGTGAATTAAAAATATCCATGTGAAAATCTTTAAGACAGTATAATGTTTTTAGTATTTACTAAAAAGTTTCTACTAAAAACTTTTTAATTGTACATTTCTACAATGAAAATCAAATAAGTTTCATGAAAAGTTGAAAACTATCGCGAAAAATAAGAAAAAAAATAAAGTTTCAAATTTATCCTACAGTAAATTTGAAGCTGTAAGATTTGATCTTGTTACCTGCTGTGTCAGTTACACTACCCATAGGTATAGTTAAAGTGTATGTACCATTTGCAAGTGCTGAATGGTTGATTGTTAGTAGCTTTCCATTCAAGACTTTCGTGGTGCTTATAACTTTACCACTGCTGTTTTTAAGGACTATCTGGTTGCTGGTTATTTTAACTGCTTCGTTGAATGTTAGTGTGATTGGTTTGGTTTTAGAGACTTTTTTTGCATTGTTTAGTGGATCTATCTTTACTATAGTTGGTGATTGGGTGTCTATGACATATTTTTCTGTGTATATCGCTGAAGGGTTTCCTGATAAGTCAATTGCAAAGAACTTGAGGACTGTGTTGGTTGATATTTTAAATGGTGCGTAGTACCTTGAGCTGTTGAATGTGGGTGTGCTTCCATCTGTTGTGTAGTAAATGGTTGCAGGTTCACTTAGAACGAAGTTAATTAGTTGACTCGTATTGTAAAGTCCTCCCTTCTTGTTTACTGTAACTGTTGGTATGGTGTCCTTAAGTAGTATGGATACTGTTACTTGTTCTTCTCCAACCATGTCAGTAATTCTGGCTACACCGCTTGTTAAAGCTGCAAAATTTAAAATTGTGTTTGCTGAACCATTGTGTATGGTGAATTCAGTTGTTTTCACACTGTTCCTGTAGAATTGAGCAGGTATATATGGAAGATTGTAGTCTGATCCATAGATGTATTTGTCGTTTGAATCGTACCAAAGATTGGTGTTGATGGTTGATGTTCCGTAGTTTACAACAGTGTTGGGTGTTGCATTGGCTTTTACAATGATCCAAGGATCGTAGAGTGCATTATATATCCATGCCCCTCTGTCGCTGTTTGAACCCCACCAGTTTAATGTGGCGTTCATGTTTCCATTATCAGAGTAAATTTCTGCTCCAGTATTAGCGTTGTCACCGTATAGCCAGTTGTAATGGATTGTTATATTAGTTGCAAGGATACCACATACAGCTCCCCCTACACCATTTGTAGCTGTGTTTCCATTGAAGGTGCATCCGTTTATATCCGCCGTACTTAATAATATTCTGATTGCTCCACCATCATTTACAGCTGTGTTGTTAATAAATTTGGTATTAACCAACTTGATGTTTGCATTGGAACCAAGCACAGCTCCTGAATCAGTTGCTGAGTTTGATATGAAGGTGCTGTTGTTGATGTTCAAGATTCCGTATTCGAAGATTATAGCTCCTCCTTCGCCCTTGCTTTGACTAGCGGCGTTATTAATGAAGGTAGAATTAATTACAATTAATTGAACATTTGATGGGTCTGAACCTCCTATGGAAAATCCACTATTTCTGGATTCAATTGCACCACCATTAGCTGAGGCTGTGTTGTTTGCCAGTGTACAGTTTAATAGGGTTAAATTTCCCCAGTTACTAATGGCTCCTCCGGATAAGTAATAGCCATTTCTGAGTGTCAGGGTTTGCAGTGTTGTTGAAGCTGTGTTATTAAATATTTGGCCTAATTTTCCTGCATCAATAATTGTACTTGTCTGACTCTGACCTATTATGGTGATATTTCTTGTGATTTGAAGGTTGTACTCAGAATATACTCCGTTTGATACGTATAACTTACCATTGGTTTTAGATGATATTATCCCATTTTTTATTGTTGCCTTTGGTCCGTTGGTTCCATTGGTGTGAACAGCATATAATCCATTCCAACTGTCATTACCATGTGTACTTACGTATATGGTAGAATTGGCAGCTGAAGATGTTCCTGATCCCCATGATAAAATAAAAATAGCACCAACAAGAATAAATGCAAATTTAAAAAGATCTTTTTTATTTAATCTTTCAAAAATATTTCCCACCCCTTGTTTATGAAATCTTAAATATTTTTTTAAAAAAAATGAATACTCGCATTGTTTTAGAATCGATACACTCGTGATTTTTAAATCATGTTTAAATGCTGCTTTCTGTTTTCAGTCGTCTAAAACCGTGTTAATTGGAATTTTTTATACTAATTGTGTTGAGTTGTTGCAGTATGGGTTGTGTATGTTGGTTTTCCATGCAAATTCTCATTTTTATAATTAAATTCTTGTTAGTGAGTACTTAAAAATTTTCCTAAATAGATTTTGAGACTGTATTGTTTGTAGGGATTGAAAAAATAGGGTAAAAAAAAGTATGTTGTTTTAAAAAGAAAATGAAGGAATTTAGAGTGAAAGTTTGGAAATTCTTTCCATGGCTTCCTTGGTATTTTCTAGTGTGTTGAAAGCTGTTAACCTCAAGTATCCTTCACCGCTTGGTCCGAATCCAACACCAGGTGTTCCAACAACGTTTGCTTCTTCAAGTAATAGATCAAAAAAGCTCCAGGAATCCATGTTTTCAGGTGTTTTAACCCATATGTAGGGTGAGTTAACTCCTCCGTACACATCAAGCCCCAATTTTTCCATGCTGTTTTTAATGATCTTAGCATTTTCCAAGTAGTAGTCGATGTTTTCTTGGATCTCCTTCTTAGCTTCGTCTGTGTATACTGCTTCTGCTGCCTTTTGAACTGGGTAGGATACTCCATTGAATTTGGTTGTTGTTCTCCTGTTCCAGAGTGAGTTTAGATCGTGTTTGTTACCCTCTGAATCAACTGCTTTAACCTGTTTTGGAACCACTACAAATGCACATCGGGTACCTGTGAATCCAGCGTTTTTGGAGAAGCTCCTAAATTCTATGGCCACATCTTTAGCACCTTCAATTTCGTAGATACTCCTTGGTATATCATCTTCTGTTATGTATGCCTCATAGGCTGCATCGAAGAGTATGATTGCATCATTTTCACGTGCATATTCAACCCATTTTGCAAGGTCTTCTTTTTTAAGAGCTGTTCCTGTTGGGTTGTTTGGGAAACATAGGTATATGAGATCCACTGAGGATTTTGGGAGTTCTGGTATGAAGTTGTTTTCTGCTGTTGATGGCATGTAAACCACTCCATCGTACCTTCCACTGTCTTGTATGGATCCTGTTCTGCCTGCCATGACATTACTGTCCACGTAAACAGGGTAAACTGGGTCTGTTACAGCTATAACATTGTCCAATCCGAATATTTCCTGGATGTTTGCGGTGTCACATTTAGCTGCGTCACTTATGAAAACCTCATCGGTGTCAAGTTCAATTCCCCTGGCCTTGTAATCATTTTCTATGATTGCTTCTGTTAGGAAGGAGTAACCTTGTTCTGGTCCGTATCCCATGAATGTTTCGGAGTTTCCCATCTCAGTAACTGCTTCATTAAATGCCTTGATAACTGCCTTTGGCAGGGGTTTGGTAACATCTCCAATACCCATTTTAATTACCTGTGCATCTGGATTTTCAGTTTGAAATTTTTCAACCCTTCGGCTTATTTCAGCAAATAAGTAGCTACTCTCTAAAAGAAGGTAGTTTTCATTGATTTTAACAGACATTTTCATTAAACCTCTATAAACTTTTTTTATATCTTACAGTAAATCATTCCAAGAAACTTGGAATTTCTATAAATTGTTATATCTAACTAGTTTTAAGTACGTGCTTGGTTTTATTTGTGTGCAAAGTAGAACTTGATCTTGGTGTAGGTTACCTCATCCACCCTTGCAAATCCTATCCTTTCAAGCTGGACCACATCGTCCACCACGAGTTGGGATGCTGATTTTTCTATGAAACCCTTCTTAAGGGTTGCATCGGGCATCATGATCTCTGCCTCTATTGCATCTTTCACAGGCACCCACTGAACTATCATTGCCTTGGCTTTTTTAGCATCTTCCAATTCACTGCTGTGGTACATGGTTTTTCCATTTTCAAAGATTAGGTTGATACCGTCCATGAGTCTTATAACACCGTTTTCACCTGTTTTTGTGATGTCCTCCATTGATAGGTAGAGTTCGGGTTCTATCATGAGTTTTCTCAATCCACGTTCAGGATGGTCAGGGTGTAGTGGTCTTTCAACCAGTTTTTGTTCGGATTCTGGTAGGTTTTCAACCATTACACGGGTTGGATTGTCCACCAAGAAATATCTGTTTGAAATCTCTTCAAGTATCTGCCTGTTTAATCCGTATATTTTCTTCCATGAAACAACAGCATCACTAATTTTGGGGCCGATTTCCATGATAAGTTCCTTTATGGCTTCGGGTTTTATTCCACGTCTGGCTATGGCCCTGATGGTTCCAAGTCTTGGATCGTCCCATCCAAGGTACTGGCCGTTATTTATTCCTTCACGTGCCTTGGATGTACTCAGGGCAACATCCTCCATCTTGAGTCTGCCGTAGTGTATGAACTCTGGTATTTTCCATCCGAAGTGGTTGTACATGTAGCTCTGTTTTTCACTGTTGGCCAGATGATCCTTTCCCCTTAACACATGGGTCACTCCCATGAGATGGTCGTCCACAGTCACAGAGAAGTTCATCATGGGGTAGATCTTATACTTGTTTCCTGTTCTTGGGTGTTCAGCATTAACCACCCTCATTGCAACCCAATCTCTTATTGCAGGGTTTTTGTGTGTTATGTCTGTTTTAACCCTTAAAACTGCTTCTCCCTCTTCCATTTCTGGCATTTGTTTCCAGAGTTTCATGCTTGCCTCTGGTGATGTGTCACGGCATGGGCATGGTTTGGACTGATCCTTGAGTGTCTTGAAGTCTGCTCCGTTACATGTGCACATGTAGGCTTGTCCAAGTTCGATGAGTTTTTCAGCATACTCGTAGTAGATCTCCATCCTGTCACTTTGGATGTACTTCTCCTGCCATTCAACTCCCATCCACTTCAGGTCTTCCTCCATCATATGGTAAGCTTCAGGATCAACCCTTCGAGGGTCTGTGTCTTCAACCCTAAGAATTAGCTTACCACCGTATCGTTTAACATATTCACTGTTTAATATGACTGCCCTTGAATGTCCTATATGTAGGGGGCCTGATGGATTTGGTGCAAATCTGAGCACAACTTCACCATCAACATTGGGAAGTTCTGTGAAACCTTTTTCTTCCACAGGTTTTTTCTCCTTCATACCGCCCAGTTTATCGAGTTCAGCTACCTGTTCATCAGTTCCCATAGAGTTAACTTGTGAAACTAACTGTGCAGCTAACTTAGAAACTGTTTTAGCTTCAGATCTAAGTTCAGGATTGCCTGCCATGATGGAACCTATGACTGCACCGTTACTTGCCTTGCCCTTGTGTTTAACTGCATTCATAAGCGCATTTTTGTATACAATTTCTTCAATATCATTAATGAAAACCAACTCCAAATTTAATTGTTACAAATAAAAATTATCGTCAAGAAGAATATTTTATTCATCCATTCTAAGAATACGAAGTTACCCCATACTCTTCACTTCTTTACTTCCCCTTTTTTTGTGAACATTCACAATATCTATCAGTACACTAATTTGAATTTATCCCCACCATATCCAATAAATTAGAATTTCGTAAGGGTATTCTTACCATCAGTATTTGGATATTGATCAGATCGGAGTTTACGAATTACAGCTATGCAAACGAATTGTGATCTGCAAAGTTCGCTATTCTTAAAAAAAAGGATGGTTTAGAAAAAAATGAATTTTAGATTTTAAATAAAATTATGGGGGTTCATGTCCAGATTCAAGGTTTTATCCCCTCGATTTTCCTTGAAATCCGGAACATTGGTGATGAATTTTGATTTTACTCTAACCCTTGAATATTATTTTTTTTAGTGAATCCTTTCAACCACGAAATCTGCGATCATGGAAAGTGATTCTTTAGCTTCTGAATCTGGAAGTTCATCCAGTAGACTCTTTGCTGTGTTGATGTTGTCGAGTGCAATGTTCTTTGCGTAGTCTATGGAACCGTAATTGTTGAAGAGTTCTAGAGCTCTTGCAACGTTGGTGTCATCTTCAGCTTCAAGGATAGATATTAATTCCTTTTTGTCCTCTGGTGATGCCTTTGAAAGGGCGTTTACAACCATGAGTGTCATTTTACCCTCGACTATGTCGCTGCCCACTGGTTTTCCAAGATCCTGTTCTTCGCTCATAACATCGAGGTAGTCATCCTGTATCTGGAATGCAAGCCCCACGAGTCTTCCATATTCTGATAAGAGTTCTACTTGTTCAGGTGTTCCTCCACCTATGATGGCTCCTGACTTGGTGGCTGCTGCTATTAGTGCGGCTGTTTTTTTGTAGATCATGTTCATGTAGGCTTCTTCGCTCACTTCGAAGTTTCCCTCGAAGCACATGTCAGATGCTTGGCCTTCACATATTTTTATACATGAATCCACCACTGTTTTAAGGGCTCCGACTACTCGTTCGTAGCTCACATTGTTTATTGGTGTTTCAAGAACTGTTTCAAATGCCTTTGAGAACAGTGTGTCACCTGCGAGTATGGCCATGGGTTCTCCCCACACCACATGTACAGATGGTTCTCCCCTTCTCATGTCATCTTCATCCATGATATCGTCGTGGATGAGTGAAAAGGTGTGGATGAGTTCCACTGCAGCAGCTGTTTTAAGAGCTTCTTCTGGAGCTCCTCCCACAGCAATTGCACTTAATACAACCATTGATGGTCTTATTTTCTTTCCACCAGCTTTGATTAGATGTTGTGTTGATTTTTTGAGTTCTTCGGGATCAACAGTGCTGAGTGAGTTTTGAATTTCTTCGTCAATGTCACTAGAGTACTTCTTTAAAATGTCAACTACTTCCATTAAATTCCTCCATTAAACACCTGTGCCTGTCCATTACGTAAGATGTGAATGTCATTTCCTAACTTGTATCCTTCTTCCTCTGCCAGTTCTGTGTAAGCTGCCAGCATGTTTAGATTTCCATGTGAAGGTATTAGATGTTTTGGATCAAGCATTCTTATGAAGTCTCTGTGATCCTCCTTTCCTGCATGTCCTGACACATGTGCATTTGTAAATATTCTAGCACCACTAGATTTAAGTCTTCGCTCCATGAGGTTACGGTTGGCAATGTTCATGGGGTTTGGTATTACAGATGCTGAGATAACAACATTGTCTCCTGGCTTCACATTGAACATGGTTTTTCCATTTGCAATTCTCGGAAGCAGTGCATCTGGTTCTCCCTGATGACCTGTTGTAACTAGAACGTAGTCTGATCTGTTTTCATCTGCCCTTGCAAGTGCCCGGTTCACAGCCTTTGGACTGCCATATATACTAGCGCTCTTTGGAAGTTTGAGTATTCCCATGTTTTCTGCCATGGTACAGAATCTTTCCATGGACCTTCCAAGTAGGAGTATTTTACGTTTACTTTCACTTGCTATGTTAGTTATGGCCTGAATCCTTTCAATATGGGATGAAAATGTTGTTATTATCATTCCACTATCTTCTTTGAGTGGTTCTTCCATGATGTCCCTTAAAACGAGTCTTGCAACCTTTTCACTGTGAGTTTTAAGTTGATCATCCTCTGCTGCTCTTGTTGTGTCTATTATTGCTGCAAGAACACCTTTACGTCCCAGTTCTCTGAACCTCTGGTAGTCCGGTGGTGGTGAGAGTGTCTGGTGGTTGTCAAATTTAAAGTCGTTTGAGTATACAATGATACCCTCAGATGTGTGAAGTGCAGGTGTGACTGTTTGTGGTATACTGTGTGTGGTCCTCACAAATTCCAGTGTTATGTCTGGTGATATCTGCATCTTCTCTCCACTGTTTAGAACTTTGAGTGGATTGGTTACCTTGAACTTCCTCTCTCCCTTGATGGTTTTTTCTATTAAAGCCATGGTGTAGGGTGTTGCTATTAATGGGGCTTCGTATCTGTGGGCTAGTTTTGCCACGGCCCCTATGTGATCCAGGTGTCCGTGGGAAAATACTATGGCCCTGACCTTTCCATCAACATCCTTCATTAGGGTGTCGTCAGGAATTATTCCCCTTTCTATAAGGTCTAAACTGTGCATTCTCGCTATGTCTGTGTCTTCGTGGATATGGATTCTGTCGAGGTGTATTCCCATGTCGAAGATGATGACATCTTCACCCACCTTAACGGCAGACATGTTTTTTCCAACTTCCTCGTATCCTCCAATCGCTATTACTTCAACGCTCATTCTACTGATCTCCTCGCGTATATACTGGTTTGGAATCCCCTTTCATTTAGCCATTCCCTTGTTTCTCCCTTGATTATAAGGTCTGATTTTTTAAGTTCAGCTATGTTAGAAGCTCCAACTAGGAACATTGCAACGCGGAGTTCCTCATTAAATTTATTTATTCTGTTTACTACTTCTTCGTGACCGGAGTAAGCATCTTTTAAGAGTGGAAGTGCAATTCCAACTGCATCTGCTCCTAATGCTATGGCTTTAGCAGCGTCTAATCCGCTTCTAATTCCTCCGGATGATATTACTGGTATATTAACTGATTGACATACTTCTACTGTGCTTACTGCTGTGGGTATTCCCCAATCCCAGAAAGCATCACCCATGGTTCTGTCCTGGGCACGGTAGGTTTCAACTGCAGCCCAGCTTGTTCCGCCGGATCCTGCAACATCTATTGCACTCACACCTGCCTTTTCAAGGGTTATGGCATCTTCTGCTTTGATACCTGCACCCGTCTCCTTGGCTATGATTGGTGTTTCAAGTGTGCTTGTCATTTCTGTTATGGAGTCAACATGTCCACTTGCATCCACATCACCCTCAGGCTGTATGGCCTCTTGAAGTGGGTTTAGGTGTACTGCAAGTGCATCTGCATCTATCATTTCAATGGATTTTCTGGCAAGTTCTATTTGCTGGCATCCAATGTTTCCGATTAAAAATGCATCTGGTGCTTCTTCCCTCACAACTGTGTAGGTTGATGTAAGTTCAGGGTGTTTGACTGCGGCCCTTTGACTTCCAACTCCCATTCCAATGTTTAGGATTTTTGCAGTTCTTGCGAGTGTCCTGTTGATAACTTTGGCAGAGGGATGTCCTCCTGTTATTGCAGATATTATGAATGGTGAATCGAGTTTTTTTCCGAGCAGATCTATGGAAAGATCTATCTCTTTCATGTTCACCTCAGGAAGAGCTTTATGGATGAGTTCAACATCACCCAGTCCAGTTTTCTTTCTGTACTCTACGTCACAATTTTTGCAAAGGAGTAAATGTTCTAATTTTCTGTCTGAAATCATTTTTTTTATTCCTTCATGTTTTTTTTATCTAATTAGGGTTCCTATTTCTTTTTCACCATTTAAGGCACGTTTAATGTTATTATTAGTATTAGCATTGATTATTTCAGATTCTATTCCATTTTTAGCAATTTCAAGGAGTTCATCTATTTTGCCACCCATTCCTCCGGTGACGTCAACTGTTTTTGTTGAGTCCAGTGAAAGTAGATCCTTCCTTGATGTTACCACCTTGATTAGTTTGGCATCTGGATTGTCCTTGGGATCTTGGTTGTACACTCCATCCACATCTGAACCTAACACCACAAGTTCGGGTTTGAGGTTTTCTGCCAGGTACTTGATGAGCTGATCCCCTGATACAACTGCCATCTTGATCTTTTCGTTTGCATCTAGCACAACATCGCCGTAGATGACTGGGACAAATCCTAGTTCTAGGTACTCTTTTATGAGATCTAGATCAGCCTTTATTATTCGTTTGTTTTCGGTTTTTATGAATGATGACGGCTGGATTGATACTGTGGCTATTCCCTGTTTTTGCAGGTGTTCACAGACCATGGCATTTAAATCTTTTACAGAGTTTTGTGTCTTTGAAAATCCCTGTTTCTTTCTTTCAAGTTCTTTTTTTGAGTTAATTTCGGCCCCAATTTCATATTCTTTGGCATAAAGATGGCCGTATGAACCTGCTCCATGAACTACTATGAGCTTTTCATATGATGATTCTCTAATTTCTCTACATATCCTGGTTAAATTTTCTGTGTCCAAGGTAGGTTCTGATGCATTTTTACGGGTTATAACGCTTCCACCGAGTTTTAGTATTATCAATTAAGCACCGTTTTTAGCTTTGTTTTTCACTATTATTTTTCTTGTTCTGGATCATTGGATCCACCACTTATTTGAGGAAATGTTTTTTTCTGATCTAAACCATCATATCTTACAGACTCTTAACCAGAATTTTTTTTTGGTCCTCAAACCTTTTTTTTAGTGATTAGTTTGACTGAAGGTTTTTAATTCTTTGGCTTTTCTAGTCTTACTCCTTGGTGTGCCACATTTATTTGGAATGCCCTTTCAAACTGGTTTATACTTGATACAACTTCTTCTTCGCGTCCTGGGCAGTAAGCTATCATGCTTCCCCCACCACCAGCACCTGTAAGTTTTGAACCCATGGCTCCTTGATTACGGGCTGTGAATACCATTTTTGATAGTTCTTCGGTGTTCACTCCTATGGCGTCGAGTAATCCATGGTTTATGTTCATGAGTAGTCCTATGGTTTTATGGTCACCCTTGATTAGGGCCTGTCTTGCACCGTTTGCAACTGCTTCCATTGAATCCAGTATTGGGTTGATTACTTCGGGTCTTGCATCCTTTTTTTGTCTGACTAGTTTAACCAGTTCTCCTGTGTTTCCCCTGGTAGATGTGTAACCTATCACTATGGGAAGTTCGTGGGGGATTTCTAGT
>JAEZAV010000028.1 GCA_023430285.1 Methanobacteriota archaeon
TCGTGAACATGCTGTTATCTGGATAAATTATCACTGAAAAAATCTCCATTTAATTTCTAAAAAAAGATAAAAAAAGGTTTAGTTTTTACCACTAATAAGTGATCCTATTGCACCACCAACTCCCACCACAAATCCACTTGTAACGAAGATAGTTAGTATCCATACAATAGATGCTGCTGCTGCCACACCAAATCCAACAAGTCCAGCAGTTATTGTTCCACCTATTAATAATATGATGGAGATCACTATTGCACCAAATGCTCCTGCAACAAGTCCATTGCCAAATCCAGTGAGAACTCCGCCACCTACCATGAGTCCTACAACTATGCCTGCAATGAACAATCCAATACTTATTCCAACAAAACCCATGAAATAACCGAAAACATTTGAAAGGATAACAGCGAGTATGAATCCCACAAATGCCGCAGTCCAATTAACCAAACCAATCACCCCTGTTGTTTCATAACCATGTTATATATGTATTATTATGTAACTTAAGTTATATAAACCCTTTTATGTGGCCATAACTTTAATCAACATGCTCAACGTACATAAGAGGATAATTTAGTTCTGATACAAACTTCAATCTGATTAAAGCTTGTTTATCAGAGCAGACCGTAGTTACCTTCACAGCCAACATTTCTCCAGACAAAGAAACATAATCAAATTCATTGGAAATTTCTTCCAGTTTTTTGCGATCTATTTCTACTTCAACACTAGAAACACACGGTTGAACAGACATGGCAGCTTCAATTGCCTTTTCAAGTGATTCGACAGAATCAATATTGACAGGAGTCCCAACAAACTGATGGAACAAAGCCCCCATTGTTATGGCCCCTTCAAAAATAGCTCTTTCTCTGTTTGTTATATTATTAAAGTACTTTTCTTCTGCATTCACTTTAAACACCTAACAAATTATTAAACCATGAAAGTTGAGATTCAATTGCATCTGGAGGAATTGGAAACAAGTACGCCAGAACCAGAAATGCTGTGATGGCTACGACTGCCAAAAATATGATGTACTGATCATCCTTTAGAGGATAGAAAAAGCTCAAGATCATGCCGCCAGCAAAGAAGCCCACCAGAATAAATATTCCATATGGAGGCTCTGTACTGTGGGTTTGGGAATTATTAATTGGATAAATGGATACCTGATTAGCTTCTATTATGAGTCTCTGTGCATCGGATCCCAATGGATAACAGGTTATTAAAAACAGTTTATTTCCCTGTTCAATGTTTAATCTGTATGAATCATCTACTACCGTTGAATTAACAACAGCGTACTCAACATTACCTATTCCTGGCCACGCCACAGTGATGTTATCACCAGCCTTGAGTTTGTCAAGATTTAAAAATGGTGATCCATGAAAGGTCCTGTGTCCAAAAAGAGCTGTCGTTCCAAAACTTGGTTTAGCAGATTGTGGATCGTAATAAATTCCATAATCAACGGATTTATTGTTAATTGCTTGATCTACATTTATAGATGGAATTTCTATGTAGGGAGTATTTGTGCTGTTTTGAGAACTGTTGTCTGACGATGAGTAGTAACTCACTTCAATCAGACAGTAGAGTGATATGATTACTAATCCAATTAAAACGAATAAAGTTGAGAGTTTCATAGTTCTTTGATCTTAATGAACTCCCAACTAATAAATTTATCGTAACACTCTAGCGTAAATTATACCACCAGCTACAATAATCCCGCCTATAAGGAATAATCCCCACGGCACCCCTGTATTTTTAGTTGGTAGTGTTGATGAACCATTTACATGGCTCGGATCGTTAATTTGTGTGGTACCTGTCTTTTTGTTAGCTGGTGTTACAGATGTACCATTTGGATAGGTGTAAGTGTAGGAGTATCCCTTGGTTTGACCAGGGTATAATGTAACGTCCCATGCAGCTGTTTGAGCACTTGGATTCTCATTATCAATATAACTCACTGTAGGAGAACTACTGGTTAAAACAGAGTTCATTGGTACTATTGGAGCCCTAACTATACCTTCAACCCTAGGACCTGAAGCTACCATATTTTTGAGATAGAAGAAGAATGTTCCCTGCCATTTAACAACTTGTAAATTGGGGTTTAAATATTCTAATTCGTTTGGAAGGAACCAGCTTGATGTTAATCCTGGATCATTTACTGTTGGCCAGAAAGTATTAGCTGAGTCTCCCCTCTGGATATACCACGGTGCTGGAGGGTTGCTTTCCTTGAGTGCAAATGTCACAGTTTTTGTCTGTCCAGCATCAACTTCCCATCCCAAATCCCCTGCAGGATTGATGGAATTTATCATTCTGATTGCAGAAGGATTGGTTGACAAGATGACCCAATCAATGGCAGATGAATTAGTTCCTGTAACAGTCACAGTTCCATCACCAGTGTACTGTTGGCTGATCTTGAAGAATTCAGCATGATCGTTGTTGTTGTGAACTGTTAAACTGATGGTGGCCTGAAGGTAGGTGAACTGTAGCGTGGACCCTGTTCCCTGTATCCATGCCTGTTGATCGTTACTTTCACCAAATGTTTCTGCTGATACCATATTGGATGATGCTAATCCTACTATTAAGACTAGAATAGCTACAGAAATAATGTAAATATTGTTAAGATCCATTTTATATCCCCATTACCCTTGAAACAAAGTAAAGATAAGATCTGCATATCCCTGCAGACCTTCTAAAAATTTTTTTTTAGTTCTATGAACCATATATCTGATGGAGTTCTGTTATCATCCATTCAGGAGCCCTTTGAGTTGGAACAACAAGGTAAAGACTTGAACCTGCCACAACATTGTCGTTTTGAATAACCCACAATGCATTTTCCCTTGGTACTTCCAGAACAACCAAGTAATTGTTGGTTAGATCCCCTAGATTTGAAACCCTTTCAAAGTCTGATAACCTCCAACCGTACGCATTCAGGAGTGAAGTGATCTGGGCTTCATTCCAGTTTCTAGATGCACCTGCCTTTAAAAGTGCCTCAACATTACCCTGAGCAGATTGACTGGTTAATGTGGAAACCCCAGCACCATTAACTGAAAATTGTTGTTGGTGTGTTAAGTTTGCGTCAGTTGAAGTGTAAATACCATTAGATGTGTCCCTAAGTATAGCTAACACAGTAGCTCCACTTATTTCTGGTGATGATGTTGTGGTGGTTGTTGGTTGTGCCTGTGTGGTGTTGTTACCTGTTGAAGTTGTTTGGGAAGTGTTCACATTCTGATAAACATCAACTGAATCACCAACGTTAATCAAACCACCTGCAGCCTGTATTCTTGAAATGTAAACTGGAACCGCAACAGTATCAGGGGTAACAATTTCCATGTTGGCAAGTACACTTGCGTCTGCTTCATTTACTATTATTCCTGCAGCAGTGGTGTTTAATATCAAGTTTTTAACATTAGCACTGGATGCAGCTACTCCCGTAGTAGATGTGTCAGTTGTTCCGTTGGTTCCGCCACCTGCTTGTGAAGGAACGGAATAACTTATTTGTACCCGGTTATAGGGATCCTTCTTAAGATTTATCTGTTGATTCTGATAATCTCTCCAAGCACTGGTTGCAGGTCCTATAACATCTACAGCAAGAACCTGATCAGGTGTTTGACCCGAATCAATATCAGCTAAAAGAAGAGTTTTATGTGGATCAGCAGATAATGCTCCTTTGAAATAAGAGTTTACTTCATTTATCTTGGCCATTTTAGCACTGTTTAGTGTATCTTGGTACGGACCATAAACTAAGAAATAATAGCCAGCCCCTACCAGAATGATCAAAATAATACCAAAAACCGCAGCTCCAACTAGAGTCCTCTGATCATCTTCAGGAAGTTTCTTCCCAAATCCGCCTCCAATCCCAGCTAATCCTCCGGATTTCTTTTTCTCAGGAGCTCTTAATCTAGGCTTAGAATCTGTTGGTTTGGATGTAGGTTTAGTTATTGGCCGAGGCATTTTTCGCTCAGCAGCTGGTTTCTTCGAAACAATTTTAGGCTTAGATGAACTACTTAGCTTAGAATCAGACTTACTCTTGTCGGTGTCGTCGTCCTTGGGCTTACCAGAAACCTTACCCACCATGTCTTTCAAACGACCGCCTATATCTGAATTATCCGAATCAGGTTTTTTGCCGTTTTTTCGGAGATCAGGCGTGTCATTCTTATCTTTATCTTTTTTTCCTAATATCTTATCTAACATTTGGACCACTTCTGCGGAGCTTGGAGTATAAACCCATAAAAGGTACCGTTATTAAATATATTAAAGAGACAATGAATAAAAGCTTTGCAGGAATATTTGCAATTAGTGATGAAAAGTTCTGAGGTAGTAACGTTAAAAATATCAACAAACTTCCAATAACAACTACGCTGCTACTCCTAAATTTAGGATACTCAACTGTACTAACCATCATCAATGATACCACAACCATTATGAGCATTGCCAAATCTGCTTGGAAAAAGCCTGAAAGATAAAATGATCCCAGGATCAAAGCAGTTGTTGGTATGGGTAAGCCCACAAATTTTTCATCCTTAACTTCACCCGAATTTACAATTACATTAAACCTTGCAAGTCTTAATACCCCACATAATAGTATTAGGAGTGCTACTCCTATATTAAGGTATGGTATCCCAAACGTGGAAGTAGCTGTAATCAAAAGCATTCCCGGTGCAACACCAAAAGAAATTACATCAGATAATGAGTCAATATTTTCTCCAAATCCATACTGATCTACTCTTTTTGTTCTTCTTGCAACCCAACCATCAAGCGAATCAAAAATGACTGCAATCAACATAAACTGTGCCGCAATGTCTAAATACCCTTCAAAAGCCATTATTATCGATAAAAATCCAAAAGAAGCATTGGTCAGCGAAACCAAATCTGCATAGGACATAAAATTTTTGATATTCATTATAAAAAACTCCACTTAAAATATTTCAGTTCGCATTCAATTCACTGTTGAACATTGCCATAATAGTCTCCCCTGCTGTTGGTTTTTCCCCTTCAAAAACCATCACCCTAAATTTATCGTAGGGAATTATTAAATTAACCCGGGATCCAAATCGTATCATTCCCAACCTGTCACCTATGGTAACTGTATCCCCAGGCTGCACATACTGTACAATTCTCCTGGCAACGAAGCCTGCAATCTGTATCACTCCGACTTTCCCATATTCCGAATCAATGACAATTAAATTTTTTTCGTTTACTGTGTGAACATCTCCCATGGCAATTTTGAACTTGCCAGGATAGTATTTAGTTTCCAAAATCTTACCAGAAACAGGAGCTCTCTGCACATGAACATCGAATGGTGACATGAATGTGCTAATTAAAATTCCCTTTTCCCCATCCTTCAATATTTTTCCCATAACAGGATCATCCTGCACTGTAACTATCCTCAAGAAGTCAATTTTTCCTTGGAGAATTTTACCATCTGCAGGTGCAACAACAACTCCATCCCCATCAGGAATTTTTCTTTTGGGATCTCTGAAAAACTGCATGAAAAATGCTATTATTGAAAAAATGATGAAACTAATGATAAAGTAACCAAAAAGGAAAGGCAACACAGCAAGGGTTAATAAAATTCCAATTTTCTTTTTTGATAAACCTTTAACAAACACTATAAATTCCCCACTTTAAATAATCCCCTTAATATTTTTATTGGGTAACAATTATACTAATATTAGACCTTGAATCTGTGAATTTTGTTATTTTATTAAATCTACTAACTAATAAATATCATACTCAAATTTTTAAATAAATTATAATTGTAACAAACCATCAATTTATGATGTGCTAACTAAACTATTATTGTCAATTGATACCTAAAAGTTTATATAATGTAATATTAAAATCAATAGATTCGAACGAATATAATAATTTCAAAAAATTTCAATTTAAAAACAAAGAAATTCAACCAAGTATTGGTTGAATGATATCCTAAGGTGATTGATGATTCTTTCCAACCAGATCAAAGATTTTTTTATTTGCTAATTTAACCATCAACAAATGTTAAAATTTAGGGCAGAGGAAAATGAGTGGATCTGTAGATTTTTTTAATGTTTCTTTTAAGAGCTTCGAAAATTTTTATAGAAGTTTATTTAAATTAGATTCTAAAATAGATCAATTAATATATAAGAGTATATACATCGGAAATAACACATTGATGTTTAACATTTAAATTTTGAATCTGGAAGGTATCAGAGTATAATAATTAGAAAAATTTTCATTAATTTATCGATCAATGAATCTTTCCACAATCTGTAAGCGTGGTAAAAATGATAGAGAATAAGATAAAAACCTTGAGACAAGCTGCCAAAGTTTCCACCATGCAGGAATCCGACGAAATATGGTGCGTTATAGCTGGAAATGAAGAGATGGTTAATAA
>JAEZAV010000029.1 GCA_023430285.1 Methanobacteriota archaeon
TAAAAGAGTTTTAAGTGATATTATGCTTAAAGAAGTTCCAGTTAAATATTTTGGATGTACTCACAGGGCCATGGCTCCAGAAAAAACAATTGAAAATGTTGAGCCCAAACTTCGGGCTGCTGGTGTCACAAGGGTGGCTGAAATAACACACCTTGACAGGATAGGAATTCCTGTATATTCTGCAATCAGACCCGGAGCTGCTGAAGGTGCAGTAAGCATATATGCCGGCAAAGGTGCCACCAAATCCCAGGCCAAAGCATCAGCCATGATGGAATCCTTTGAAAGATTCTCTGCCGAAATAACAGATTTAGATAGAAAAAATTTCATAAGGGGAAACTTCGAAGAATCAAACCTTCACAGCTACCTAGATCCTGATAAGCTGATACTTCCAAAACTCGGATTTGATTCTAAAACAGAAGGTTTAGAATGGGTTGAAGCCATTGATATAACCAACGATGAAACTGTTCTTGTGCCTGCAAATGCAGTTTATCATCCCTACGACTCTGAAAATATTTCCAAACTTTTCCAGTCAAACACCAATGGTTTGGCTTCTGGAAACCTGATAGAAGAAGCAATATTCCATGGAATGATGGAAGTTGTGGAGAGGGATGCTTGGAGCATTTTTGAAGCTAGGCATAAGCCCAAACCTGAAATAAACCTTGAAAACATTGAAAATCCACTAATAAATAACATTCTTCATCTGTTCAAAAAAGCAGGAATAAATGTTAAACTGGTAAATTTAACTGCTGATGTTGAAATAACCACTATTGCAGCAGTTTCAGATGATATTGTCCTCAAGGATCCTGCACTTTTGACCCTTGGAGTAGGTACTCATCTCGATCCAGAAGTAGCAGTTATTAGGGCACTCACTGAAGTTGCCCAGAGCAGAGCCACACAGATTCATGGAACTAGGGAAGACACTGTTCGTGCAGTTTTCATGAGGAAAGCAGGCTATGAAAGAATGAAACGTATTAATAAGCACTGGTTTGGAGAATCCCAAAGTGAAGTTGATCTTAGTGAGATCAAAAATTATTCAGGGAAATCCTTCAAAGAGGACATAGAAACCAGCCAGAAACTCTTGGGCAAACAAGGGTTTAAAGATATTTTATACGTTGACTTGACTAGGCCAGAGATTCAGATACCAGTTGTAAGAGTTCTGATCCCCGAAATGGAACTTTTCTCTGTGGATATGAACAGGGCAGGCAAGCGGGTTAAAAAGTAGTTTTGAAGTTAATTGATATAATTTTTTTAGGAAATATTTTGAGGAATTAAAATGAAACAAGTCATTGTTATGAGGGCAGATCTCAATATGAGTAGGGGCAAAATAGCAGCCCAAGCATGTCATGCCAGTTTAGGTGCATATAAAAAGGCTGACGACAAATCATTAAAAAAATGGGAATCTGAAGGGGAAAAAAAGGTTGTTTTAAAAGTTAACAGCCTTGAGGAACTATTTGAAATCTACGAACTGGTCAAGGTAACCAACATGCCTATTTATTTAGTGCATGATGCCGGGCACACTGAAATTCCTAAGGCAACAGTAACTTGCCTGGGAATTGGTCCGGATGAAGATGAGAAAATTGATAAGATCACCCAGGAACTGAAACTATTAAAGTAATGGTGGTTTGAAATGGATTGGGTTTTAAAGATTGGTGGCAGTTTGTTTCCAAAAGAAGCCATTGATCTCTGTGAATTTATTGTTAATCAAACTGATTTAGGCGCTGAAATCTTAATTGTTTGTGGTGGGGGAGAGTTTGCAAATAAAGTGAGGAACTACAACGATCTACTTGGCTTTTCAAACACCGCGAACCACAGATCTGCAATAATGTGCATGGACATAATTGGAACCCTGCTTGCAGATAAAGTTGAAGGACTAGAATCTGTGAATTCCCTGGAAGATGCTTTGAAAGTTGCTGAACATGGGAAAATTCCTGTGCTGAATTCATATACCATGATAGAAGATCATGACCCACTCGAACATTCATGGAGGGTCACATCAGATTCAATCGCACTTTACATTTCAAATCTACTCAAGGCCAAACTATTAATAGCAACAGATGTAGATGGTATATACACGCATGATCCTATCAACGATGGTGCGAAACTTATAGATATTATAAGTGCAAAAAAACTACTAAATTTTGGTGAAACATCGGTTGATGAATTTTTACCTGAGCTTTTGATCAGATATCAATCGGAATGCTACGTTGTAAATGGTAAATACCCAGAGAGGATTCTATCGATAATTAAAGGTAAAAGCTCTAAATATACACTCATTGGAGGAAATTAAATGAAAAAAATAGAATGTACTTCCTGTAAACAGGAAATATCACCAGTGGAAAACTATGTTAAGTTTCCATGCCCAGAATGTGAGAAAACTTTGTACAGATGTCAAAAATGCAGAACATTCGGACATTTATACAAATGTGAATGTGGATTTAAAGGACCATAAATTAATTCTCACAGGATTATTTAATTATATTAGGATTTAATTCCAAATAAATCTTTAAAACATTTTTGGAGGTAACACTATGGGAGAAGTAGTAGCTACAATAAAGTTAATGCCAGAAAGTCCTGAAATTGACCTTGAAAAAGTTAAGGCAGAAATAACAAGTTCAATACCAGAAAATACAGAATTACACAGTATTGAGGAAGAACCAATCGCGTTTGGCCTCGTTGCTTTCAACCTCATGGTCATTGTAGATGATGGTGAAGGCGGAACAGAAGCCGTAGAAGAAAATCTTTCTAAAATTACTGAAATAGCAAGTATAGAAGTTGTTGATGTTAGAAGGTTAATGTAAGGCCTTCTAATACATTATACTTTTTAACCTAGGTAACATTTCATTTTCATATTTTATTTTGACAGTACATTTCAGAATTCTTTTTTTAAACATTTTAAATGTATATTTGATTTTCTTTTTTAGTTGAGAACTAAATATAAATATCAAATTGTAGAATTTTATTATAGTGATCTTCAATGAAGTATATCAATTCTAAAAAAAGACTGATTTTGTTGATATTACTCTTTGTTGTTGTGGTAGCTGTGGCTGGTTTCAGTTACTATGTATCTGATTATTACCATGCAGATTCCAATGCAACTGAAGCTCTTTCATCAAATAATGGTTACAGTGTAGTTAACAATTCTGAATCAATAACTTTCACCCCAACCAATAACAAAACAACTACAGGAATTATTTTTTATCCCGGTGCCAAGGTACAGCCTGAAGCTTACTCAGTGATCGCATCAAAATTGGCTCAAAATGGTTATACAACAATTATTGTTAAAATGCCATTTAATTTAGCAATATTTGGAGTAGACAGAGCAAACAATGTGATAAATCAGCATAATGATATTCAAACTTGGGTTATTGGAGGTCATTCATTGGGTGGTGTGTTTGCATCGGACTTTGCAGTGAAACATCAGGATAAAATTAAAGGTGTGATTTATTTAGCAGCGTATCCCAATACCAATGCATCTAACGCATCTTTTAAAGCTTTATCCATCAGAGGATCCCTTGACGGGCTTGCAACACAGGACCAAATAACTAAAAATCTTGACAAGTTCCCAAAAAACACAACCTTCATCACCATTGATGGAGGAAACCATTACAACTTCGGTGACTACGGAGTACAATCCGGTGATAACAACAGCACAATAACCAGACAAGAACAACAAAATCAAACAGTTAATGCAATTATCAACTTCATAAAAACTTTAGATCAGTGAACCATTAAGCTAGTTTAATCATTAAAGAATTGCAACTTATTTTTTTTACATTATCTACTTTCGATCCTCAACAATCAGCAAAATAGAACTTAAAAAATCAGATAAAATTAGAAAAACAGAAAACATGCAAAAATTTTGCTATCACTATATAGAGCAACCCATCAGAAAATACAAAACACCCTAAAAATCAAGCATATCAACAACAAAACCATAAAAATCCCCAAAAAAGCAAAACTTCCTAAAAAAAACCTTATTATCAAAATAAAACAAAAACCCAAAAAACTAGAAAACACAAAACAAAAACAGACCAACACAAAAAATTTTGCTATCACTATATAGAGCAACCCATCAGAAATCACAAAGCCCCATAACCATCAAGCTTACCACTAATATGGTCATAAATTTCCTTAGTTAGTCCAGTATTCCTAATAAAATCATTAGAATATCTAATATCTCCCCTTCTAGGGTTATCCTTTCTCATTACGTACAT
>JAEZAV010000082.1 GCA_023430285.1 Methanobacteriota archaeon
AAGATGTACGTGGATATGATGTGAAACCCTCTGTATAAAGGTTTTGAGCAATTTGCTGGGTTTTCTTAGGACTGAACCCAAAGACTGCATAAGCTTCAGACTGGAGCGATCCTAGATCGAATGGGAATGGAGGTGCCTTGACAGTTTCCCTAACATCTATAGCATCAACCACTGCATTCTTACCATCACAGTCTGCAAATATTTCGTCGGCAACTTTCTTGTCGAATATCTTTCCAGCCTTATGATCTGCGGTAACCAAATCATCTATTCCTGGAACATCGAGATCTGCTTTGATCATCCAGTAAGGTTCTGGTATAAATTTCTGGATCTCTTTCTCCCTTTCCACGAGTATGGCAAGTGTTGGTGTTTGTACACGGCCAGCTGAAAGTTGAATGTAACGTTTAGTTGTCTCCATAACAGATTCTGTGAGTGATTTGGAGATGTTAACACCGAAGAGAAAATCCAGAACATGCCTGGCAATTCCACTGTCCACCTGATTAAAATCAATATCCAATGGTTTTTCATATGCTGCTGTTATATCTTCATTTGTAAGTGTGGAAAATTTCATTCTAACAGCATTGTCGAGACTGTTTTCTCCACAGGCATATTTCAATGCGTTGTACCCTATCAAGGTCCCTTCTATATCGTAATCGCATGCATGTACAAATCTGTCTGCATCCTTTGAGAATTTCTTGATAGCATCAACATAATCCTTAACATATTTCTTTTTCTTGTCTTTAGCGTATAGAGGAACCCATTCAACATCGAATAAACGCCCCTTATTTTTATTTTTGGGAGCAAGTGAATATAAATGACCTACTGCAGTTAGAACAGTTGTTTTTTTTCCATTTTCTTCAAATTCGTAGTATGAAACTTTTTTATACTTTTTTTTGGTCGAATTTTTTGAAAGAGCCGAAGCAATCTTCTCAGAAGCTTTGGGTTTCTCACATATTATAACTTCATGCATTATATCACTCACAAACTGTTTAACTTACAATAACAATGAATCGGATCATGAAACTAGATAATGACCCATTATAATTATACATCTAAAAATTATTCCATTTTCCCTTTATGATCAGATCATTTGGACTTCTATTATTATAAAAATTAGGACATATATATAATATACCCAAAAAATCTAAAACTAAAATTGAATAAGTTCTACTTACTACTTAATTCAAAATTATTTTCATTATAATAATATGAATTAAATTGAACTAATTTTTTTTAAATCAATCTACTTTAGCTATTAAACATAGATAAGTGGATGTAAAAAAAAATTGAATTTATGATATGAGGAAAGTATCATGTTAATTGGTTTAATATCAGACACACACATCCCTGAAAGAGCAAACAAAATACCGGAAAAAGTTTTTGAAGTTTTCAAAGGGGTTGAAATGATTATGCATGCCGGAGATCTAGTTTCAAGAGACGTTCTTGAAGAGCTGGAGGAAATTGCCCCCACAATCTGTGTACAGGGCAATATGGACAGGATGTACGGACTAAAAATTCCAAAAAGGGAAGTGATAACGGTGGAAAACTTCACAATTGGAATGGATCATGGTGAAGTTTATCCACGTGGCGATACACAACAGTTGAAATACATAGGGATGGAAATGGGGGTCGATGTTCTGGTAACTGGACACACCCACACACCATTTATAAAAGAACTGGAAAATCTGGTCCTTTTAAATCCAGGAAGTCCAACAGTACCCAGAATGTCGGATCCAACTGTTATGTTAGTTGATGTGGAGAAAAACGATCTAAATGCACAGATAATTAAACTTGGTGATTCCACATGTAAATCCCTAAATTACAAAGGGAGGATTTAATTATGGGAAAAAAATGGAACAGCGAAAGGAAAACAGAACACTATTACAAAATGGCTAAAAAACAGAATTACAGATCCAGGGCATCCTACAAACTTCAACAACTCAACAAACGTTTCAAAGTAATCAAAGCAGCAGATAAGGTAGTTGATTTAGGTGCAGCACCAGGAGGCTGGTCACAGATAGCTCTTGAAGCTGTTGGAGAGGAAGGTACAGTAGTAGGGGTGGATCTGGAATGGATACGGCCGCTAGATGAAGAAAATTTCCACACAGTCAGGGGAGATTTCACCAAGGACGAAACCTTAAAAGAAGTGAAGGACTTGATCAATGGAACTGCTCAAGTAGTGATATCAGATGCAGCCCCAAAATTAACTGGAATAAAAGATATCGACACCATAAGATCTACAGATCTCGCTGACAATGCATTGACAGTCTGTGATCATGTTCTTATGCAGGGTGGAAATTTTGTTTTGAAGGTATTTCAGGGCGGGGAATACAACAACATAATAAAAAACATTAAAGAACGATTCAAAGTAGTGAAAACAACAAAACCGCCTTCATCAAGGAAGGCCAGTGTTGAAATGTACGTTGTTGCAAAGGGTTTCAGAAGAATGTTCTAAGGATTAATAAAATACAGATACAATCCCCTAGGGGATCATACCATTCCTTTCACACTTGCCAAACTAGATCTGGCAGTGTTTAACTGGGATTGAGCAGTGTTGATTCTTTGCGTCACTTCATCCTTAGATTTTCCTGCTGACAAAGCACTTTCAACATCATTTATATCAGAATTTGCCTTAACAAGTTCCAATTTAGCACTTATAAATGCTGATTTAGCATTTTTATTGTTTGAACTATCAACAGTTTGCTGGACACTCGTAAACTGATCATTTAAAGTATTATAATCTGATTTAAGAACAGCAAGCTGATCGT
>JAEZAV010000095.1 GCA_023430285.1 Methanobacteriota archaeon
TATGGTCTTTCACAGGGAGGTTTGTGATAGTACAAAGCATCCCTCGTTAGTTTAGCATTTACTGCTGCTTTACTCCTGTTTGGGAGTAGTTCAGCAATTTCATGAACATTTAGGCCATGCTTGTACAGAACATAAGCAACCCATATTTCTTTATCTGTCCACTTGTTAATTGATCCAATCTTTAATTTGATGCATCGTTGCAGTATTGAAGCATAACTTCTTCCAGGCAATTTTTTAGATTTATATATTTGATCAGGCCCAAAATTTTGCTTATTTAATGAAATTAAAATTTTATCTTCTTCAGGAGTCCAATGTTTGCCGCCCATAAACTTTTCTCCTTATTTTTTTCTTTTTTTTTAATTATTGTCAATTTTTAAAGATTTTTTTGCCGATTTAACGGGTTTAACCTAAAATTTTTTAGGAATATCTTATCTTTCCAATATGTCTGGTTTCTCCTGGATCTTCTCCATTGAAGTGCGCGAGATAATATATAAACCATTCTAATGGTATTACAAGGGTAAATGGTGACATTAAACTGTTCATGTTAGAGTAATCATGCATTTTGTATACTAGGGATTTTGTACCCAGTTTTTCTCCAAATTCAACAGCATTTTTTGTAATTTTATCTCCAGGATAATCTGCATCCAAAAATATTATTGGAACATTTTTTTCAGCTCTTTCAATTAAACCATGACGAAATTCCCCTGAGTAAACTGGACAAGCATGTTTGAGAGCGCCCTCCATAAACATGGTCATGGCCAGTTTGTATGCAAGCCCGTAATTTGGACCACTACCCATACAGTAGAACAATTCTTCATCTTTAAATTGTTCTCCTAACCTCAATCCCTCAGGTTGTGTCCTTTTAATCAACTCTTCAGTGATATTGGGAAGTTTTCTGATGTCTCTTAACACATTTTTTTGTATGTCTAATTTTGATGCACTAGTTTCATGATGCATCTGAAACAGTAAATTGTAAAGACACATGAGCTGTGTAGTGTAGGTTTTAGTCCCGAGTATGGCTTTTTCAGTACCTCCGTGTGTAATTATTGAATCATCAGCCTCTTTGGCCATTTTAGAATTATTTTCATTTGTTATTGATACAGTGTAAATGCCAATTTGCTTAGAAAGTCTAAGTGCAGCAATTGTATCGGCTGTTTCACCAGACTGGGATGTTAATATTGCTGCCGAGTTTTTATAATCTGTATTTTTATTGTAGACAAATTCGTAGCCTGTATAAACTTCTATATTCTTATTTGAAATATAATCCATTGCACTCTTGGCAGAGCAGCATGTTGAAAATGAACTGCCACATCCAATAAGATAGATCTTTTCAAATTCATCCATCTTTGCTGCAACTTCGGCCATGTGGGCCTTTTCTTCCTTAAATGTTTTTCTTAAGGCACCAGGTTGTTCAAGAATTTCCTGATACATTTGATACTTCATTTTACCGCCTCCAGTAATGAACGTATTCAAAAATTCAATTTTTATTAGAAATTATTCGCTGTTTATCTGTATTTCCATATCACTGCTGCAGTAGTTATGGATAACACAGATCCAACGAAGTTGGGTATTAGGATGTAGTTATTTGCTATGTAAAGTCCGTAGACAGACCAAAAGAAACAGTTGAAAAACATCACACAGTACAGAATCTGTGATACTTCCTCAGAATTTCCGTTTTTCAACACTGTTCTCATCTGATCAACCGTACTCAAGTACATTAAAAAGGTGAATAAGCATGCCAAACTACCTAAAACATCAATTGCACTTAATGACATCTTTATCACTTAACCATTTCAAAAATTCAAAGGTTTCCTGTACATTTTCAACGTAGAAGTTTGCAGATTCTTTCACCTGTTCTGGAACTTCATTGGAATTAACAGCAACACTTACTCCAATGATTTTTTGTTCCTTACTCAATTCTGCCAACTTTTTGAAGGCACAAATATCGTTGATATCGTCTCCGATGTAAATTATTTTTTTAATGTTGTTTTCAGCAATGAACTTTTGAAGAACACTACCTTTATCATCTCCAACAGGAGGTCTGATTTCTAGGAGATCCCTGCCTTCAACAATTTTAACAAGCTTACCAAGGGCCATGGTGGATATTGTGTCTAAAACCTCTTTTTTAGCACAGAATTTAGGGTAACATTCGTTGTAATGAACTGTCAGACTCAAAGTTTTATATTCCAGGTTAAATCCAGAAGAATCCTTTAATTTAGTTGTAAGTTCTTCGTAGATTTCCTTTATAATGGGAATGTAAACATTTACACGTGAATCTGTGATTATTTTTCCATTTTTCAACCTTTGCAAGCCGTGATTTCCCATATAAACAATTTTTTTGAGTTTAATTATATTTAAGGCGTCATTAATATCTCTTCCAGTTAACACGCCAACAAATTTAAATTTGGAAGATAACACAAACAGGATGTTTCTCATGTCGGCTGTTATTTTTGCATGTGATGGTTCAGAGGTAATTTCACTAATAGTTCCATCTATATCGGTAATCACGACTGATTGATCTTCTTTAAATGTTTTTAGATCATTTAAAGAATTAAAAAGATATTTTACCAATTTTATCAACTCCTTTTAAATAAATAACTTTAAATCTTTAGATTCAATTCCAAACTTATAATGGTACAGTTTACATATTTAAAAGTTTCTAATATAATAAGCAAAATATGGGATAAAAAATGGATAAAATAAAGTATTTGCTAATTTAAAGCCCTGTATGGGGGTTAAAAAAAATCATAATTTCAACTTCTACACAAACTGCACTGACCAGTTTCAAAGAAATCTACAATTAATGGTGAATAGGAAATTAAGTAAAATATAAATCTTTAATTGAAATAATAAGTTAATTTAACGTTTAATATATGATTTAAATCTATATTTATAATTAGAATTTATTTTTAATGTTGTGTATTAATTTTTTTGCACACGATTTTTATTGGGATTGTTGAGAATATTCCTGAGTTATGTTAGTTTAGAATAATTTTTTGGATAAATGTTAAACTCAAATAGAAGGGGTTAAATAATTGATTTGATACTAAGTTTTCAATGTAGTTGAAAGATGCATAAACCATCCAATAAAAAAAACATTTGACTCCTTACTTAGGGTTCAATTCCAAAATGTAATTTTAGAGTATTGTTTAGTGTATCTTTCTAATTACAACTAAAAAAATAATTGATAAATACTTTTACAAGTTTTTAGAATAAGTCGAAAAGAAATTGCTATTTTATTGAGAATGCATTCCCAGACTAAAAAAATATAATTGGAGGTGATCCTTTTTTTTGTCTGGGAAATTACATTATCAGGGTTTTAAAAAATATTGGGGGGATTGTGGTGTGAATATTTCACTTCCACAACATACAATTTAGATTAATAACTTAAGTTGATTTTCCCAATTTACACCCCATTCAGGCATAAATTCAACTGAGATACGATTACTTCCCTCTCCAAAGTTCGTCTTCAACGAGTTTCCTTACAGCTTCATGACAGGGTGAGTAGGCATTCCAGACAGATAAACACCATTTTTCAATGGCCATATCTCGTTTCAAACCTTCAGGACATTCCATAACATTTTTTATACCAATATCTCCCCGGTTTATAGGTAAGATAAATCTCGGCCAAGTTTTTCGTCTTTTGCCAAGTTTAATATGTGCATTTTGAACCTCTTTTCCAGTGAAATTCTTTTCAACATGTAAATACAGACCAATTATTGCAAATGCAACTTTAATATTTTTAGTTTCATCATCCGCAGTCTCTAAAGCAAATGCATCAACTACGTACTGATGAATAAATTCTGGATCAGCGTGGGAAGAGCTGTAACACGAAAGTTCGTGGAACATCTCCAGTTTAGATCTGTAACTTTCAGACATGGTACTTCACAAACAACTTAGTAATGAAATAATGGTCTAAATTTTAATTAGCAACTATATAAATAGAATGAAATCTCTATGGATTCATGTCGGAAATACCAAATTAAAAAAGGAATTCAAAAAAAATATTATTATAATTATTGGGGGAAACTTTGTATGAATCAAACCATAGAAACTATAAAAAATAGGCGTAGTGTAAGGAATTATCTTCCAGAACAGATAAAAAACGATGAAATGGAAACCATTTTAGATGCCGCAGTATATGCTCCAACAGGTCACAATGACCAACCATGGCATTTTACAGTGATACAAAATCCTGAACTGATAAATGAAATTAGTAAGGGTGCCAAGGAAGCCATGGGAAAAACAGGGGAGAAATGGATGGAAAACCTTTCAAAAAATGAGAATTATCACATATTCCACGGAGCACCTACTGTTGTTATTATTTCTGGAAAGAAAAATGCAACCACGCCCCATGCAGACTGTTCAGCAGCAGTAGAGAACATGTTACTTGCGGCTGAAAGTATGAATATTGGGTCATGCTGGATAGGATTTGCAGCGTTCTATTTCACCAATTCAGAAAGTTTCAAGAAATTTGACATACCCGAAGAGAACGATGTGTACTTCGGTGTTACATTAGGATACAAAGCCAAGGAAAATGGAGAAGCACCCAAGAGGAATAGGAACGTGGTGACCTATTTCAAGTGAACCTAACAAAAAATTTAGTCCATGATCCAGAGGTTTTATAATAAATAATTGGGGGCAAATTCATGGGAAAATCCAAGTTTATCGAAGTTGTAACTGGAATATACCAGTTTAAAGGTATTTCAAATTTTTATTTAGTACAAGACAGTGAAAGTTTCGTAGTTGATACAGGGCTACCTGGTAAGGCAGGACAACTTGAAAACTGTCTAAACTCCCTGGGAAAAAATCCTGAGGAGGTTAAGGTGATTGTTTTAACTCATCACCACTTTGACCACACAGGGAGTTTGAATAAGATAGAACAGCTAACCAGAGCAAGAATTGCAGCTCACAGGGATGATTGGCCTTATGTTACTGGAGAAAAAAGTGATGATGGCCCATTTATCATGAAACCCTTCACCAAACTCATGAACCTGATATACAACATTAAACCAGTAAAAACAGACATGATCCTTAATGATGGTGATTCAATAGCAAACTACACAGTTATACACACTCCAGGACACACACCTGGAAGTATCTGTCTTTACAACCCAATTAACAAAGTTCTGTTTGTGGGTGACAATATGAGTTACAGTAAGGGTGTTTTAAACTCTCCATCAGGAAGACTACTCCCAGATCCAGTAAACTACAAAAAATCCATGGAAAAACTCGGCAAACTTGATGTGGAAACCATACTAACTGGTCATGGAGATGCTGTTACATCAGATGCAAACAAATTGATTGAAGAGTTCATAAACCATTGATGTGGAACTATGGGATACGAAAAGGAATTTGTGCGTTCCAGTGACAGCACAGTAATAGGTTACAGAAAGATGGGAAATGGTCCTGGACTGGTTCTTCTGCATGGTGGGGCTAATTCATCCCAACACTTCATGGAACTTGGGGAATGCCTGTCCAAGAACTTCACAGTTTACATTCCAGATAGAAGGGGAAGGGGTTTAAGTGGTGATTTCGGGGATCACTATGGTATGGAAAGGGAAATGGAAGATTTAGATTCTGTACTCAGAAAAACAGGTGCAAAGTACATTTTTGGACTCAGTTCAGGTGCATTAATAGCACTGGAAGCCGCTTTAAACCTCCCAATAACTAAAGCCGCAATCTACGAACCTCCGCTTGACATAGATAACAATGTTTTAGGTATCATGTCATTCATGGAACGATTTGACAGGGAGATGGCAGAGGGAAATATAGCAGCTGGAACTGCCACCATGACCAAGGATTTTGGAAGCCACTTTGGACTTCCAAAGGTAATAACGAAACTGCCCCATTTCCTTCTTGAACTATTATTTAAGGTGTACCTCAAAACAGAACGGGTCAAGGATGATGAAGTTTCATTTAAAGTATTGATACCAACTTTTCATTACGACCATGAGTTAGTGAAGGAAGAGAGTGGTCAAGTAGAAAAGTTCAGAAATTTGAAGGCCGAGGTTTTATTGATTGGTGGAACTGAAAGTCCAGCATTTTTAAAGAAATCCATGAAAAAGCTTAAAAATACCATTCCAAATGTTAAACAAGTTGAACTTAATGGTCTTTCCCATACAGGTCCACTTGTAACTGGTAATCCTGAGTTAGTGGCGGAAAAATTGAAGGATTTCTTCTTATCCTGAATTTTTTAAGGCTTTTAAAAGTAGAAAGTCATTGGAGATTTTAGGATCCAACGATTAAATTATTAAGTACAAAAAGAAGTTTGAATGTGACTTTTTTTTTTATCTGTTAATTTCCTTCAACATTTCACTTGAAAATTTCAGTACTTTGGCACTATTTTTCAGGCGTTGCTCGTTGTGATGGTTGTAAACAGCCATTTCAATGGCACTTCTTAAACCCATGTCTTCGTAGGGTTTGATAATGTAACCGTAGGGTGCTGTTTTTTTGGCTTTTTCCAAGGTGTCGTTGTCGTAGTAGGCTGTTAAATATATGACTGGGATATCACTTTTTTCCATGATATGATCTGCGGCCTGAATACCGTTCATATTTCCCTTGAGCATTATGTCCATGAGTATAAGATCTGGAAACAGTTCTTCAGCCTTTTGAATAGCAGCTTCACCCGTCCCCACAATTCCTGAAACAGAGTAGCCCAATCTTTCAAGCCTTTTTTTTAAATCTGCAGCTTCAATAAATTCGTCTTCAACAATTAAAATATTTGCGTCTAAAATAAATATACCCCCAAAGGATCTATTTAGATGAAATTTTAATTTATTATACTAAATTATGTTTGACAACAATAATTATATTTTTTGATTTATTTCTAGTCATTGGGTAATTTTTATTAATATTTCATTGATCTGAGCATAAAATAATTGCAGTTTTTAGGTTGAACCATAAAAACCAGTTCAATTACTTAAAGCAAAAAAATGTATGGTTTTATCCAAATAATTTGGAGAAAAAGTTTAAAATAACATCAAATATGGATTCTGATTTGTTGTTGGTAGCTTCACTACTGTTACCTGTAACACTGGTTTTCACTGCTTGTAAACATACTGATGTTCCGTTATCCAGATTTTGTTGGATTATGGAATCATCGTTGGTTTCAATCCAACTATCCCAACTCTTAGAATCTTCAATTTTGCCATTCTCCATTAAACTGTTCAGATCTCCATTAACAGAACTTGCAACTGGGGTGAATTTTTTAGCATGATCCTCGTACTTACTGTGCAGTGAAGAGGATTCTCCACTCACTCCATGGGGAGCTGAAAACGTGTCTGATATGTAATGACATGCTACACCATAATCGTAACTAGCATTTTCATAGTTACCATTATCGTAGGCAGTTTTTCCCAGGTTCAACCAGTAAATTGATTTGTTGTAGCTTTTTGGATAACTGTGGTAGGTGAAATCATGAAAAATTTCATCGGGATCGTTGGAAGCATTTTCCATGATTCCAAGATTCAAATTCCTTTGAACATCAGAAGGCAGACCGTAGTAAACAACATCCACAACTTGGGAATGGGTTTTCCAGCTCCAAGCATCTGAAGCAGGTACCATTATCAACAAAGAAATCATAAAAACTACCATTAAATTTAAGATTTTATTAAAATTCATAGACCATCACACATTTTAGTTTATCATTAATTTTTCTTGTTACAAATTATTATGTTAATATTTATCTGATTTATCTTTCTAAAACTCTTTCATCTACATAATTATATATTCCCATTCAATTTGCTATTTTTTCGTCCGTAGAAATAGTATATGATGAGTCCAAATGAAAGCCAGATTATAAACCTTACTTGTGTTAACAATGGCAGTGTTACTATGAGCAAACTGCAGAATATAATTGCAAGAATTGGGATCACAGGCATTAAAGGAGTTTTAAATGGTCTTGGAATTTCCGGACTTTTCCAACGGAGAATCATCACAGCCAATGCAACTATTATAAACGCTGCCAAAGAACCAATATT
>JAEZAV010000097.1 GCA_023430285.1 Methanobacteriota archaeon
GGATTATATCGATAAAAATGGAATTTTTGAATGGTATAAAAGGTTTAAAAACCAGTAAAATCATGTTATTTGCCCTGGTTTTAATTGGTATGGTACTTATTTTTTCAAATGGTATGGGTGATGTTTCGGCAGTATCAGTTAACGACACCTACAAACCAACCATCAGTGCAGTTGACCCAGCAAACAATGCTGCGGGTATTTCCACATCTAAGACTGTGAAATTAACCTTCAGGGAATTAGTTAAAAAGGGAAATATGTGGATAGAATTTAAAAACAGCAAGGGCCAGGCTGTACAGTTCACATCCAACCTGACTGGTAAAACACTCTACATCAAACCAAAATCTCAGTTGGCACATCAAACCAGTTACACCGTAACTCTCCACTCAGGCAGTATTAAAGACCTGGCTGGAAATGGAATTGCATTGTACTCAACCAAATTCACCACCATAAAAGCAACTAAAACATATTCTGGTAATGGAGTAACATTTAAATATCCTGCAAGTTGGCATTTGGATTCAGAGACAGAAGATGGCGATAAAATGTTGTTCGGCATGAAATATTATGGCACATTATCGCCCCAGTTTCAAATAACAATACAAAATACTCCTTATGGCATGAGCGACCAAGATGTAGAAGCTTCAATGATCTATTCAGAATATCCAATTGGTGATACTATTATTTCCAAGCATTGGTATACTTTGAATGGAAACAGAGTATATGAAGTGGTTTCTACAAGTAAACCCGATAAATATTGTCCTGTAACTCTGGAAAACAAGGATATGACTATTGTAAAAAATCACAAACTTTACATATTTGATTTTACAGCACCTCTAAAAACTTTTTCAAGCTCAAAAACAGACTTCAACATCGTTGCACAGAGTTTCAAAATCCAATAAAAAAACAACATCTACATTTTTACTTTTTTTTTAAATTAGTTTATTCTCTTATCCCAAACAAGAAATCATTTCATATTGGTTAAGAGTTGCCTAGTGAACTTCTAAATTCTTGTTCTTAATTACAATTCTCTTTTTGAATGGCCATGGTTCCTAAAAATTTTTAATTTTTTTTATAAAACTCCAACCAGTCCAGAGATAAATTTATATATAATAACTTTTAAATGGAAACTTCGGATTCATTAACCTATTCAATCCATGGAAATCCAAAGGATTTCTGAACAAAACTGTAAAAAATCATTGAAGTTGTAGAAGAGGGACATCAAAGAAAAGTAGAATGATTTAAAAGTAGAATGGAAATATCAAACCAATATCAACTATTTAAACCGTAATTCAAAGTATGGGAGTTTTTTTTAAATATTAAAGCATTATCATTTGGAGGCCATGCTTATCAAAGTACTGCTTTGAATTTACTAATATTAAAATTTCAAGAGAGAAACAGGGCAAGGTCCATGGAAGATTTTGCCATTATGAATTTAAAAAATACTTAAATGAAGATTTAGTATTTGATGTGAGGTGATGCAATGAAGATACGTCCTATTATAGGGATATTAATCATATGTTTAATGTTACAGTACAGTATAGGTGGATTGTGTGCAAACGCAGTATTATTAAACGATTCACAGGGTGTGAATAACAGCGTCACTGTTTCAGAGAATACTACAGCAAACAAGTTAAATACAACTTCTAAAACTACGGCCAACAACACCACGGCTAACAACACAACTTCAAATTATAGTAAATACCCCTTGAACTGTCCCAAGTGGGATGATTACAAGGATAAATATGGTTCACCCATAACAAGTTTCAGACACTACTTAAGCAATCTCGAAGGGTTCGTAACGAACTTCAAACAGATTGATGATAACAATGTTGCACAGAGTAAGGCTAAATATGAAAATAACACGGGTTACTTCAGTGGAAATACGGTGGGTGGTGATACAGATTACAGGTACATGCCAACCAGTGAACTGAACGAAGCTTACAGTGCAGCATCCCTTGCAAAATCAAGGATAACCATAGCAAACTCGTTGAGCACAAGTCTACAATCCACCTACACCATAGTGGCCATTGTTTTAGGAATAGTTTCCGGCATTCTCAGTGTAATAACAGCCATAGCAGGTGCAATCACAGCTGCAAGTGGAGGGGGGGCTTCACCATTTTTAATTGCCTGCATAACAATCACAGGAATAGTGGTGGCCACTACCATAGCCATTGGTACCTGTACCGGAGTCATAACCAGTACCAGTTCAGGTATAAATGAAGAGTCTTCAAAAATTGAAAACCGTCTCGTAATGATGAATGCAGAGTTAACCTACAGGGCTACATTACCTGTAAAATGTAATGCAAGTCTAGCCAGTGCAAACGCAGCAACAGTTCTTAACCATACAAATATGACTGACAACTCTTCAGCCATTAACCAAACATTCAACAACACCACAGATCTCAACAACAGCACCAACATGAGCCTTAATTTGCAAAAATTAACAGTTTCAAATGGAACGAAACAGAACAACACAAACTCTAATAAAACTTACGCTACAAATGGAACAGAATCAAAAAATATCATTGGAATTAACGATGTTTCACCTTCAACTGCACCGATACCAGGAAATGTGACTGCCACACGTTCAGGAACCTACCTTGATGAGATCTACAACGTTGATTTGTCAGGCTTACCACAGGAACCTTCAAAACCACACCCAAAATGGTATCAATTCTGGATGTGGATAGAGTACGGAGCCCAATACATAGGATGGATCGGTAAAGTCGCAGTCTGGGGAATAAACCATACTGAAACATTCAACACAATAATTGGAATGTCCAACCACATCCTAGATGATTCGAAGAGTTTGAACGATTAAATCCCCTATTCCAACTTTTTTCCTTTTTTTTAAAGATAAAATTTGATTAAATTACTTTAATTTTGTTAATATCCTATACAGGAAATTTTAAACATTGATCTAAGTGAAAGGAGATTTATGAAGTTAAAATAAGCTTGATCAACGCTGATACCCTTTTAGGATGCGAAACTAGAAGAATTCTTCGAAGGGTTCTGAGTATTTAAGTACACCATTAACTTTTTTTAGGGCATTAGGTACCAGTTCGTAAACCATAAATACATCTTCAGGTACTTCAAATGGATGTTCTATCCCATTTTGTTCTGCAGAAATAAAGCCAAATCTGGGATAATATTCTGGATGTCCCACCAGAACTATGATGGAATGGCCTTGATTTCTACATTCAATTAACCCATTTTCAACAAGTTTGGATCCGATACCCTGTTTTTGATATTCTGGTAAAACAGCTATGGGGACAAGTATGAGTGCTTCGAACGTTTCTTCATCAATTTCTATGATTAATGGGCTGAAAAGTATATGGCCAACCACTTTATCTTCCTGAACAGCCACCAATGAAATTGTATCCATAGAACTTCGAAGCTTCTCAACTAGAGCAGCTTCAACATCGGTTGGAAATGCATTGAGATTTATTTCCCGCACTGCTTCTCGATCTTCAATATTTTCGTTACGTATAATCATTACTAACAAGCCTCAAGTGTTTATTGGTAATTTATATCTCAGAATATTTATATGGTGAGTTCTTGAGGCCTGATAGTAAAATTTTAGATCCACATCCAATTTTTGCAAGGAATTCAATGTCTATACATGAAATTATCCCTTATTAGCCCTATTTGACATCAAATTCCTTTGATCTGTAAACTATGTTAATTCTGGTGGTTTATGTCCTGATCTGTCAAGTAAGGGAAGATTATGGGTTCGTTACTATTTAGATCTTCGTTGTGCATGGAAATGGAATTTACCCGGTTGTTTCCGTAATTCTTGTAGTAGAAGATTCCATTTTCTTGGTCCATACACACGGAGTAGGTGGTTTTTTCTTCCATTCCATCGGTTATAACTCCGGATTTCACCATTTTCACGTAGTCGAGCATGTGAAGGCACTGTGTTACAGCACTCAGATCGTTTTCTAAAACTGGCATGTGGGATCTTGCATAGGCTATCCTCACAAATCTTGATATGCTGTGGGAATCTCCAGGCAGTCCAAGGGTACCTGCCCCCACCCCATGTATTTTAAGCTCCATATCACTCCAATTAGTTGGTGACGGTTGGTTTGGATTGACATGTAGGTACCTGTTTAAGTTCATTAAGTGCCAGTCAAAGGTTGGTTGATTGGTCATCACCCCAACAGGGTTATCGAATACAGCTAGTTTTTCCTTGGTTTTCTCAACCACCACAGACTGCCCTGTTCTATCTGTTATCATCCAATGAAGGGTGGGTACAGGTGTCTTTTCATTCAAGGGTACATCAACCAGTTCTAGGTTTTTAAGGGCATTTTTAACTTCATTAATTGTTTCAAAGTTTGATACCATCCAGTAGATGAAGTCGTATGGTGTGACATTTGTTTTTCCAGCCACTGGTTTCTCTTCAAAATGTGCAAATCCCTCAAAATTTAGTCCTGCACAAACTAATCCATCCTCATTCATTGCTTCAAACATTGAGGGATGATCTCCTATGACTGTTCCCATACCGATCATTGCCCTCTTGGCCCTCACCATATCTCCACTAATTTTATCTTCAAGCTCATAATTTCTTGGTAAAACTATGGGGGACTCGTTTACGTTGTAGGCCAGATCTAAGTTTCTCCCAAAAAAATTATGGCCTTCCCTTGTTTGTATACTAAAAGACGTGCACATACTAATCACCTCATTTTTTTTTGGTTCATAAAATATTTTTTTATGAAAATGAACGAAAAATTTAGCCAATTCAGCTATAATCTAAAATAATCATTAAAATAACTTTAATTGTCTAAGGTGAGTGATGGATAAAACGGAACTTGTGAAATTAAAATGCATCATATAGGATCATATAGGATATTATTGAATTTAAAAGAAAAAAATTAAAGAAAGAAGGGAAGTTATTATACGTCCCTATTTGTAGTTTAACCTTTTTTAAGCTGTTTTCTTAGGTCATTCCAGTAGTACCAGGTTACAGAGTGTTTGGTTTTAACAATGTCTACATATGGTTTTCCTTCCATAGGTGGGCTTAGAATCCTTATTTTGTTTGCGGTGATCTTCTTTAGATCCATCCAACTGCTTCCACCGTTTCTGTAGTATGTTTTAGTTTTTTTGTTGTAGTTGTAGTAGTAGATCTGGATGTAGAAATGGTTTAGAGCATATTTGTATACTTTGTAGGTGGTAGCATCTCCATTTTGACCTCCATCAGGATACTTAACCATAAACTTATCTGTCACTTGTTTATCGGATACATGTGCTGCAGATACGGCAGGTGCGGCTTGGAGTCCAACAACTACCATTGCAAAAAACAAAGTTAAAAAAACCAATTTAGCTTTTATTCATATCCCTCCAATATTTTTTTTTAACAACCCTAAGCTATTTTTTTTATGTTCCCACAACTAGCAGAAAATCCTAGCTGTCTATAGAAATCATGGTAGGCGTTTGAATAAAATAAAAATGTTAAACACACGTGTGTTTTCAGTGTATAAATGATCTATGATGTCCATATAACTGCTAATTGTTTCAATTAACATTTAATATATATAAACACGCCAGTATATAAAATTTTATCTACCCACCTAAACTGATTAAAACAACTAAAACTTCGTATGAAACAATAATAAACATATTAAACCTTGAAACCATATTATAATCCTGAGTTTAGAATTATATGTCTGGTAATATATTTATCAGGTGTATAAATTGTGGATGTTTTTCGTATGTTGGAACCAGAACAGATCAAAGAATTCTTTAAAAATGATAAACTTGCAGCCTATCTTGGAATTGAACTTTTAGATGTCTCTCTTGGCTTTGCAGTTTCAAAGATGGAGATCAAAGAAGAGCACTTAAACGGTATCAACACTGTGCATGGTGGGGCCATATTCACGCTTGCTGATTTTACATTTGCTGTGGCAGCCAATACACATGGAACTGTTACGGTTGCCATAAATGGGAATATGTCATTCATGAAAGCAGCATTTAAAGGTGGAATTTTAACTGCAACAGCCACAGAAGTTTCCATCAATCCCAAACTCGGAACCTACACAGT
>JAEZAV010000106.1 GCA_023430285.1 Methanobacteriota archaeon
TTCTATTGTTAAAACAGAATCTTCAAATTTTGCAGAGACTTTCTTAACTTCTATCAGTTCTGGAAGTTTTATTTTCCGGTTTACTTCGCCGTAATTTCTCTCTTTTTTGATAAATTCTGCATCTTCAGGATAATCTTCAAATTTAGCTGTTATTTCTACTAAATCTTCGGTTATATGGACAGATACGTCTTCTTTAGACAATCCTGGAAGGTCTGCTTTGATAATGAAAGATTCTGTGTTGCTTATTATGTCTGTGAGTGGTTTTTCTCCAGTTGTGTAATCTGAAAGTGTTTTGCCTAGTTCGTCTTGTTTACCCTTTAGGGAGTTGATGAAATCATTTATTTTACCTTCGGCTTGTTTTCGGGTTTTTTCAGTGTTTTCCTTTAATTCTGTTTTTTTCTCAGAAGCTTCATCCTTTATTGCTGCGGTTTTAGTGCTGGTATCTTTTTTAAGTTGGGATGTTTTCATAAGGGCTTTGTCCTTTGCTTCGAGTGTTTTGTCGAGGGCTTTGTCCTTAGCATCTAAAGTTTTTTCTAATGCTCCTTTTTTAACTTCTATGGCTTTTTCTTTAGTTTTTGAAGTTTTATCCATGATATCACCTTTTATATCTTCAGTTTTCTCCTTTAGATCATCTGTCCCTGTTTTTTTTAGGGATCTTTTATTCAATGTATCTGATTGGACTTTTTTTTCTGCCATATGAGTTCACCTCATAATTTTCTCCATTTCTATTTTATGTTTTTTTGTTGAAATTAAGTTTACTATTAAATTATTACATAAATTGAGTTGGTTTCAATAGATTTGTTGGGAAGGATACCTTCTAATTATTTTTATTTACTTTTGGTTATTTTAAGATAGGTTTATAAGTAAGTAAATAACAAGTTAATATATCAAATTTTTATATATAAAAAATTTATATATAAAATTTTAACATATCTTAGGAGAAAACAATGAAACCAATAGTTAAAGGAATTAAAAATTATTTTTCGGACAAGAAAAACAGAATCGTACATATAATAGCGGGAATTTCTGGTTTAGTAGCCAGTGTATTTAGTTTAATGGGATTATATGATAGAATACTACTTTTTGCAGTAGCGATTTGTTTCAATGTGGTTAGAATGAGGATGATGCCCTGATTTAAATGATAAATCCAAACTTGTTTTTTTATTAAATTACATTGATCAATTTTTAAACAATTGAAACCTGTGGAATTGAATATTTTGCCCTCTTTTTAAAATGGTATTTATGCTAAGTAGATTTTGGTATAACAAATTTATACACCATATTGAAAATTATATTCCATTCCTATTTTTTGAATTCCACAAATCCAACGTTCATATGATGATCATATGGTGTATTTTTTTCTTGATATTTGTGGATAATATTCAGTTTTAAATGAACCTATCCTTTTTTCCGATAATAAGGCTATTTTGAATGATTTTGGGCTTTAATCATTTGAAATTGATTTTTTTTGGGATATTATCATACAATAACTTTAAAATAGTACAAATGTCCCATTAAAAATTTGGAATTGAACCTTGGTAACTTTTGAAGATTTAATATAGTTAGATTCGTTCAAATGGTTACATAAATGTAAGGAGGATGTTAATATGAATAGATACAACCATTTAGGAATTTATTTGATTGTAGTTCTGGTCATGAGTATCACACCAGCTACAGCAGTTCAAATAAACAGTTCATTAAACAGTAATATAACTGATGATGTGGATAGGCTCGGAGGAGATAAAAGTAAATTAACAAATGATCTCAGTCAGCTCAACACCACTTTAAATAGAATTAAAACTGATCAAAAAAGAATTGATGATGCACGAAATGACATGAATCATTGTCATTGGTGGTCTTGGTGTTATTATGCAGCCAGATACGCATGTGTATGGGTAGAGAATATCGCTAATATTGTGGGGGAATGTCCCACACTATCGAGTCAAACCGATCAATTATCATCTTCTTCTAATAAATTAAATGAAACGAATTCTGATCTTAAAGGTTTAATGTCTTATGATGATTCAAATAATGTGGGAATCGAAAATTCATCGGAAATGGGCGCTGCAACAGCAATGAAGGACCAGTTTAAAAGTCGTAACATATTCGTAAATATAGCTTCTGTTGATGTTAATAATCTTACAAATGGAACCAATGCAGATATTATACAGTACAAAACAACGGATGGACAGTACAGATATCTAAAATATATCACAAAACACCGGGACAGCATTGAATTTGAAGGAGCATATGGCATACACAAAGTATTAAACGAGTCAGATGTCGTTGCAAATACTCAACTGAAACTAACTGTTAACAACACTACAAAATCATCTAGATTGGTAAATATTGCATACCAAATAGAAAAAACACAAATAAATGACAATATCGCCAATATAAATCAATCAATCAAAGAAAAAAAGGCAGATAGGTCCTATGCCGAATTTATTGGTATCATAGGTGGTATAATTGGTGGTGTTGGATTTGCGATAGAGGTTACTGGTACTGTAATTACAACAGTAAGTAGTGCCATAATAGCTGCTTTAGCACCCACACCGGGATGTGTTGCAATTCCTTTCCTTTGGGGTGCGTTGAAAGTTGGAATTGTTCTCATATGTTTGGCATGGTTTTTAATACATGCAGGGGAAGGTATGGCATTATATTGTGGTATCATGATATTGATGTGTGATCATGATTTAAGTGATTTGAATAAAGAATTGGGAAAATTGAATGATATTTTGGCTGATCTTAATTCTTACAGTTCTTCGGATTTAGTTTCACCAGTTGCAGGAAATATGACCTTCACCACACATGAGGGTAGGGCTGTAAATTCTACTTTAAACGGTACAGATGTCTATGATGATCCAATAACTTATGGGGTTAGTTTAAAAGCTGAACATGGTGATATAAATGTAGATGGTAATGGCAGTTTCTTTTACAAAGCCGATCCTGGATTTAAAGGTAACGACACCTTCACCTACACAGTACATGATGATGAACTGAATTTAACTTCAGACATTGGAACTGTTGCAGTAGAAGTTCAACCTGATCAAGCTCCAGTTGTGGAAAATAAAGATTTCTACATGGCAAGCAACAGTGAATTTAATGGAACCTTGAATGGCACAGATCCTGATGGGGACAACATAACCTTTATGACAGTTTTGCAGCCGTTACATGGAAATCTAACACTGACAGATGATGGTAAATTTGTTTACGTGCCTAACGAAAATTATGTTGGCAATGATAGTTTCACATTTAAAACCAACGATGGTGTGTTGGATTCGCAAAATGGAACTGTTACTATCCACATAGTCAATGAAACAACACCTTTAGCAAGTAACATGGTTTTTGATATTCCGCACGACACCCAGCTAAATAATGAGTTCAATGTCTCGGGCATAAATGATACTAAAATTTTCACAATAGATTCGCCACCTAAACATGGTAATATAACATTATCTGGTTTAAATTTCACATACCAACCAGTTAAGGGGTACAATGGTGAAGATGAGTTTACTTATCATTTCGCTGATGTTTTAGGTCATATTTCTAATACTGCAAGTGTAAAAATTTGTATGGCAAGCAGCCCAACAGCAAAAAGTATGACATTCAACAGCCTGGTGAACAATAAATTAGTGGCTTCATTTAATGTGACAGGAAATGATCTAAGCATTAAACTACTGAACGCACCTAAACACGGTAACATAACCTTAGGTAATGGAAGTTTCACATACAAACCGAATAAGGATTATATTGGGATGGACACCTTCACCTACCAGTTGATAGATGCTTTAGGACAGGAATCTAACTCAGAAAATATCACAATCAATGTTACCAAGAAGCCAGTAAAAATTCAAACAAAGAATTTACCAACTAAAAATGGTAATATCAATCACAACACCAAACTAAGTGGTCTGTCAGGCTTGGATGTGGGTGCTGATGACCCAGAACTTCCAAAAATTTCCAACATTTCAAGTAATGACTCAACTTCTCATCTACTAGATGATCTTAATCCATTAGAACTAATAAAGAACATGCAGAACACAGTTACACAGTGGTTTAGTAATATACAGGGCACAGTAACAGAATGGATCAAGAACACGAAAACAACAGTAAACAACCTGTTCAAATGAATGGATCTGGTGGTGGAATTGATTAGATCCCTTTTTTTATTTTCCATCTTTCTTTTTTTGATCAATGCCCTTAATTCTAAAGCTTCATTTCTCCCATGGTTGATTGTCTGAAAAATTGGTTAAAAATTTTAAATCTTTCAATTTTGTTTACTAATATTCAGGTAATATTAAAAATTTTATATATTTTATCCAGTTAACCCTAATTATCCACAGTATATTTGGTAAATTCACGTGATTTTTTTTATTTGAAACTTAAAATTTAACCAAAATTTTTGATCCAATTAAAAGGTCATATACAGCTTGAAACATTTCATAAAAGTTTATTAAGTTTTTAATATGGTTAATCAAGTTGATTTACTTCTTTAAATTCATATTATTTATTAATGTATCTGTAAAAGCATTTCGGGTTTTAATTATGTCTGATTTTTTGATCATCTAGGATCAAAACGTTTATAAATAATGAAGGACAAGAACAGTATTGTCGGAAGACGGAAGCATACTTCCGAGTATTTACAAAATACGATTAAAAAATAAATTCAAAAACAAAAAATTTAGAGGTCTATTATGGTAAGAAAAATTGCGATTTATGGAAAAGGTGGAATTGGAAAGTCTACAACTACTCAGAACACAGCATCAGCCATGGCTCATTTCCATGGAAAAAAAGTTATGATTCACGGATGCGACCCTAAAGCAGACAGTACAAGAATGATACTTAGGGGTAAAATGCAAACCACCATGATGGACACACTTAGGGAAGAAGGCGAAGAAGCATGTATGAACCTGGACAATGTTATGTCAACAGGTTTTGAAGGAATAAAATGTGTTGAATCTGGAGGTCCAGAACCAGGTGTAGGATGTGCTGGTCGTGGTGTAATAACAGCTATCACACTCATGGAACAACTCAAAGTCTACGATGACAACGATTTTGTTTTCTTCGATGTTCTAGGTGACGTTGTTTGTGGAGGTTTTGCAATGCCTATCAGGGATGGTAAAGCCGAAGAAATATACGTTGTAGCATCTGGAGAAATGATGGCACTTTACGCAGCAAACAACCTGTGTAAAGGTATGGTAAAATACGCTAACCAGAGTGGAGTGAGACTTGGAGGAATCATCTGTAACAGCCGTAACGTGGATGGTGAAAAGGAACTACTGGAAGAATTCTGTAGCAAACTTGGAACTCAATTAATCTACTTCGTACCAAGGGACAACATGGTGCAAAAGGCAGAGTTCAACAAAAAAACAGTTGTTGACTTTGATGCCGACTGTAACCAGGCACACGAATACGAATCATTGGCTGGAAAAATTATCAACAACGAAAACTTCGTGATTCCAAAACCAATGTCCATGGACGAACTGGAAGAAATGGTACTACAGTACGGTTTAACTGACTAAAACCAAACTAATAATTAACTGATATGAATTTGGTATAACACATTTAAAAAATACTTTGAACCAGCAACAATGATTCAAGGAAACCATCCTCAAATGAGGATGTGGATCATGTTGCTGTTACTAACAATAACCAGTAAAGGGTTTTGTTGTTCATTTATTTGATTGATTTTCATCATTTTTTTTAGATTTTTTCAGGTGAATATCTTACACAACACGATATGCATAAACATGATCATCAAGAGCTTTGTTTATAAGTAAGTAAAAAAATCAACAAAAAAACAATAAATTTAAGGAGAGAATATAATGCCGTATCATACATTTAAATGCAGTAAATGCATTCCTGAAAGGACAAAGCATGCAGTCATCAAAGGACATGGTGAAGATTTAACATCGTGCCTGCCTTTGGGTTACTTGAACACCATACCAGGATCAATATCTGAGAGGGGATGTGCATTTTGTGGTGCGAAACACGTTATTGGCACGCCAATGAAGGATGTTATCCACCTCTGCCACGGCCCTGTGGGCTGTACCTATGACACATGGCAAACTAAAAGGTATATCAGTGATAACGATAATTTCCAGTTTAAATATACCTTTGCAACAGATATGAAAGAAAAACACATAGTTTTTGGTTCAGAAAAACTATTGAAGGAAAGCATCATAGAAGCCTTCAAAGCTTTTCCAGAAATCAATAGAATGGCCATCTACCAAACATGTGCTTCTGCACTCATAGGTGATGACATGGATGCTGTGGCACAGGAAGTCATGAATGAAATGCCTGATGTCGATATCTTTGTTTGCAACTCTCCAGGATTTGCTGGACCAAGCCAATCCGGTGGCCATCATAAAATTAACATAGCATGGGTTAACCAGAAGGTTGGAACAGTTGAACCCAAGATAACCAGTGACTACGTAATAAACTACGTGGGGGAATACAACATCCAGGGCGATCAGGAGGTTATGACTGATTACTTCAAAAGAATGGGAATTCAGGTACTTTCCACCTTCACAGGAAATGGATCCTACGACGATCTAAGAAGCATGCACAAGGCAGATCTAAATGTGCTTGAATGTGCCAGATCAGCGGAGTACATCTGTAACGAGTTAAGGGTAAGGTATGGAACTCCAAGAATGGATATTGATGGTTTTGGTTTCAAACCACTTTCAGAATCACTTTTAAAGGTAGGACTGTTTTTTGGTCTTGAAAAGGAAGCTCAAAAAATTATAGACGAAGAAACTGCCAGATGGAAACCCGAACTTGACTGGTACGCCAGAAGATTGAAGGGAGTTAAAGTCTGCCTGTGGCCGGGTGGTTCAAAACTATGGCACTGGGCCAACGTGATCCATGAAGAAATGGGTGTTGAAGTTGTATCACTGTACACAAAATTTGGCCATCAAGGAGACATGGAAAAGGGCATAGCAAGGTGTGGTGAAGGAGCACTGGCCATCGATGATCCCAACGAACTCGAAGGTATCGAGGCAATGATGGAACTCCAGCCAGATGTTATATTCACCGGTGTGAGACCGGGTGAAGTTGCCAAAAAACTCCGAGTCCAATATTTAAATGCCCATGCATATCACAATGGACCTTACAAAGGATACGAAGGATGGGTAAGATTTGCCCGTGACATTTACAATGCAGTTTATTCTCCAATCCACCAACTTTCAGGGTTAGATATCAGTAAGGATGAAATAGACATGAACAACGGGTTTGTGACTAAAAATATAATTTCTGATGCTAAAATTGATAAAGAAGCGTCAATTGCCAACAACGAAAGGGAGTACACTGGAAAATATGATTGTGTAACACATCTTCGTGATAAAACTTACTAACAAAATTTTTTTACAAGAATATTTACTGGGAGAATTAATGATGGAAGAAATTCAACAGGAAAAAGTAGAAAAACTGGTCAACTACATCATGAAATGGTCATTGTGGCAGTTTAATTCTCGTGAATGGGATAGGGAGAAACAGAACGAAGAAATACTTAAAAAAACCATGCAATTGCTTTGTGAGGAACCAGTGGAAAATGAAACCCCTGAAGACAGGTACTACTGGAGTGAAGCCATGATACTCGCAAATGATTTTAAAACCAACTTCGAATGGATTTCACAGATGGACAAAACAGAGATCAAACAACTCATGAAAGACCTTAAAACTCGTATAGATTATTTAACAATAACTGGATCTTTAAATGCAGAATTAAAAGTTGAACGTTACTAAGAAGGAGGTATTATCATTTCTTGCGAATTGAAAAAAAAGGAAAGATCCGGTATCATCAACCCAATATTCACATGCCAACCCGCAGGTGCACAGTACGTTAGTATCGGTGTGGAAGATTGTATTGGAATTGTACACGGAGGACAAGGTTGTGTAATGTTTGTGCGTCTGCTCTTTGCACAGCATTTTAAAGAAAATTTTTTATTAGCATCTTCATCCCTTCACGAAGACACAGCAGTACTCGGAGCAACCCATCGTATTGAGGAAGCAGTAGATGTACTCTTGATGAGATATCCTGAAGTTAAGGTGGTACCCATCATCTCAACCTGTTCAACAGAAATAATAGGGGACGATGTTGAGGGAGTAATCAGAAAACTGGAAAAAGGCCTTTTAAAGGAGAAGTATGCAGACCGTGAAGTTCACTTAATATCCATAAGCACTCCAAGTTTCAAGGGCAGTATGGTTAGCGGTTACGATATAGCTGTTAGAGATTTTGTGAGGGAATTTGCAACGAAAAGGGAACCCAACGAAAAAATTAATCTCATAACTGGTTGGGTCAATCCAGGGGATGTGACAGCACTTAAACATCTTCTAAAGGAGATGGATGTGGATGCAAATGTTTTGTTCGAAACAGAATCCTTTGACTCACCCCTCATGCCCAAGGGTGATGCAGTGTCCTATGGAGGAACAACCATCAAGGATCTCGAATCCACAGGTGATGCCATTGGAACCATAGTACTAAACAGGTACGAAGGTAAACTTGCTGCAGACTTTCTGGAGACCGAATTTGAAATTCCATCAATAATTGGCCCGACACCCATAGGCATACGTAACACCGACGCATTTTTAAACAACCTGAAGAAAATGACTGGAAAACCAATACCAGAATCACTAGTTAGGGAGAGGGGTGTAGCCATAGATGCACTAACAGATCTTGTACACATGTTCTTTGCAGACAAGAAAGTCGCAATCTTCGGAAACCCAGATCTCGTGATAGGATTGGCAGAATTCTGCATAGATCTAGAAATGAAACCAGTTTTACTCTTACTGGGAGATGATAATGTAAACTACTCGAGGGATCCGAGAATAAAAGAATTTGAGGAAAAGGTGGAGTTTGAAATGGAGATCATTGAAAATGCAGATCTATGGGATCTAGAGGACCGCATCAAAAATGGAGATCTTGAACTCGATCTAATAATTGGACATTCCAAGGGACGTTTCATTTCAATAGATAATGACATACC
>JAEZAV010000131.1 GCA_023430285.1 Methanobacteriota archaeon
TTATGTGAGTGATTTAAAAATGAGGATAGTTCAAACACCTGTGAGATTTTATCCCTTCATAGGAGGGGTTGAGAACTACGTTTACTACCTTTCCAAGGAACTTGTAAATTTAGGCCACAATGTTAAGGTGGTTTGTGCAAACGAACCAAAGGTTGAAGCAGAGCAGAATGTTGATGGGGTGGAAGTGGCCAGGCTAAACTACCTTTTCAAGGTAGCCAACACCAACATCACACCAAACCTGCCATTTAAGCTCAGGGGAGAAGAATTTGACATCATGCATACCCACGTGCCAACTCCTTGGAGTGCAGATTGGAGCAGGATCGTGGCCAACAGAAGGAACAAACCACTGGTTGTTACCTACCACAACGATATAATAGGCAGCGGATTTGCCAATCACATAGCGAATTTTTACAACAGAACCGCCCTTAAAAAACTTTTAAACAGTGCCGACAAGATCATAATAACCCAACCCAACTATCTAAACTACTCACCCTATCTTTCAAGCTATGAAAATAAGGTTGAAGTCATACCAAACGGTGTTGATGTGGACAAGTTCAAACCATTGAACATTGAAAGGAAACAAAATACATTGTTCTTTTTAAGTCTTCTCGATGAATTCCACGGATACAAGGGACTGGATTATCTTTTGGAAGCTTTGCAAATTGTGAAGAAATCCATTGCTGATGTGAAACTCATTGTAGGTGGTAAAGGTGTTCTCATGGATCATTACATTCAAAAGGCAGAATCCATGGGTTTAAAAGATAATGTGGAGTTTCATGGTTTTATTCCTGATGAATCCATGGTCATGTACTACAGTCAGGCCAACCTCTTCGTACTTCCATCTATTTCATCACTTCAGGAAGGCTTTGGAATAGTGGCCCTGGAAGCTCTTGCATGTGAAACTCCAGTCATTACCACGGATATTGTTGGAGTATCTGCAGATCTTAAAGAGAAAAATGCAGGGCTAAGCGTGGCTCCGAAAAACTCCCAAGCTCTTGCTGAGGCTATAATCAAACTCCTTGGTGACGATGAACTTCGAAGTAGGATGGGTGTTAATGGCCGCAACCTTGTGAAGGCCAGTTACACTTGGAAGGGTATTGCCCGGAAGATGGAAAAGGTTTATTATGAATTAGTATAAAATTAATTAAATCAAAAAAACTGTAAACGGATAAAATTTAATTTTAATACATTTTAGGGGATATTTAACAACTCCCATGTCATAGATTTTCTGGAGATATATTATAATGATGGATACACTAAAGAATTTTGGGATGAAAAAATGGATACTAACCCTGTTTGCTCTGCTCTTAGTAACAGACCTCATGGTTGTCCTGAACATTCCATACCTCAGGGAATTAACTGTTTTTATAACGCTCACAATCGTTCCGGGCCTTTTGATCGTTCATATCATGAGGTTAAATAAGCTTGAATTTCTAAAGAAACTGGTTTTAAGTGTGGGTCTGAGTATTTCCATCATCATATTTTCTGGTTTGGCACTAAACACCCTCTACCCACTGATATTAAAACCACTTTCACTGGTGCCATTATTGGTTTTATACAACCTCATCATAGTGGTGCTGGGAGTTATAGCTTACAAACGAAACAAAGACGATTTTGTGCTTGGAAAGTTCCTAAATATTGATCTGAACTTCGATGGTAAATCCACAGCCCTAATGATAGCACCTTTATTTTTCCCTGTCATGGCTGTAATAGGCACCTACCTCATGAACAACTTTGAAAACAACTCTGTTCTCATTTTAATGCTTTTACTCATACCTGTTTACATGGTTGTGCTTGCAGCCTTCAGAAAACAGGTTTCAAACTCCACATATCCAGTTGCTTTATGGTCAATTGGACTTGGAATTCTTTTGATGTACGGTTTAACAAGTTCACATATCATGGGAAGGGATATTAACAGTGAATATTACTGTTTCTTTTTAACAATTACCAACAACCACTGGAACATCATGGACTTTTACAACCCATACAACGCATGTTTGAGTCTTAACATACTTCCAGCTGTTTACCAGGTGCTTTCAGGATTAGATCCTGAGTACGTTTTCAAGCTCTACAACGCATTTATAGCATCTATAACACCCCTTATACTTTACATCGTTGCAAACAAGTACTTGAATAAGAGATATGCATTTTTTGCTTCCCTACTCTTCGTATTTCAAATATTTTTCTTCAACTTTCTGGGAGCCATAAGACAGGAAATAGCCATTCTATTCTTCTTTTTGGCATTCATGGTTATTTTAAGCACAGATTTTACGAAAACCCAGAAGAAGGTTTTGTTTTTAATATTCATGTTCTCTCTCATAGTATCACATTACAGTACGGCCTACGTTGCATTTGCACTCACAGTACCATTACTGCTCTTACCACTTCTAAGGAGTTTGTACCATGAACGCAAGATGAGTTACGAAAATTTCGACATCATTCTGGTCACCCTGGTTTTCATTGGAATATGGTACCTTCTCTATGCACATATACAGCTGAGTGCAGGTACCCAGGCAGTTCAAACAACCATAGCTGCTTCAACTGGACCAAGCAGTGGCTCGACTTTTGCAACGAGTAAGGGAGATTTTGTTCTTGGAGTCCTTGGAATTAAACTTAAAAGTTTGCCAAACACCCTGAGTGTTATTGCCCACGACCTGATATTCGGAACCATACTCATAGGTCTCTTGGAAATTGTGAGGAGATTAAGGCACTACAAAGAAAAATTAGGTACAGAATTTATAATTGGAGTGGTAATTTCACTTCTCCTACTGGTGATGTTCATTGTACTGCCCTACATATCCCTTGCCTACGACCCTGCAAGACTGTTCTTCCAGGTGCTCATATTCCTTGCTCCGGTGTTCATCATTGGTTGCATGGCAATGGCCAAATTCATACACAGACCTAAATGGGACATTGCGATAATACTATTCCTATTAATATCTCTCTTTAGCTGTGCCAGCTATTTACAGTACCATTTCACAGGCATGCCCTATTCTGCTACCTACGATTCAAATGGAACTGTGAGGGGTGAGGTTTTTGTAAATGGAAGTGAGCTTTCAGGTGTGACATGGCTTCAAAACAACAGGATCGATGGTCTTCCAATCTATGGAGACATGAGGGAAACCAGTAGATTTGGTCTTGCTAACTTCAGAGAGGCCAATTTAAACACCAGTTTCTTCCAGTGGAACCAAACAGTACCGTCCCAATCAGGATACATATACATGGGAAGTCTTAACGTTAACAAGAATGAAGTGCTTCAGATCTACGACGACATCCAAATAACGGACATGACTATCTACGATTACATTTTACAACGTAAGGATATCATATACAACAGTGGAGGCAGTCAGATATGGACCTGAAATCTGCTGCCAAGTCTGATACTAAAATATTGATGGTTCACCACACTGCAATGTGGTACAGAAAACCTTTTTTTCGAATGTTAAGTGGGATTTATCCCATAAAATTTTTGTTCACCAACGTTGACAGTTACAACAAGACCTACGACACAGAACTATCCCGAGAAATTGAAGGACTGGATGGAGTGGATTACACTGTTGTTAAAAATTATCACGGACTCTCACTGGGAGCCATGAAGGCAACCATGGGAGATTACGATGTTTTTGTGGGTGGTAGCTGGGATACATTGACAGATCTCATTGAAACCATTGTTTACTTCGTTGTGGTTAAAATCAGGAGAAAACCTTTCATTCTATGGAGGGAAGATTGGGATTGGAATGTTAAGTCCCTGAAGAGATCCATGGTTAAGAAGTTTGCAGGTTTTATTGGTAGAAATGTAGATGCTGTGTTAGTTCCAGGAACCAAACACAGGGAATTTTTCACTAAATTAGGTGTTAAACCTGAAAATGTGTTCATAATGCCCAACGTGAGCAATATAGAAGCTAAAGAAATTGATGAACTTAACATGGTCCAGATACAGGAAGAACTTGGACTGGAAAACAAGAAGGTTGCTCTTTACGTTGGCAGACTAATCGATCTTAAGGGTGTGGACTATCTCATCAAAGGTTTTAAGGGAGTAACTGAAAAACTTGATGATGCCGTGCTTCTAATTGTGGGTGAGGGTCCTGAGAAACCTGCCTTGGAATCCTTAACATCGGAGCTTGGTATGGATGGTAAGGTTATCTTCACTGGAAACATCGATAACTCCAAACTCGGAGCCTACTACATGGCTGCAGATCTTTTTGTTCTGCCGTCTATCACAACCTACTTTGCAGATGCCTGTCCTTTGGTTGTTAATGAAGCCATGTACTTTTCTAAACCTGTTATAACGAGTGATGCTGTTGGCACTACCTTCATGATAAAGGATGGGGAAAATGGTTACGTTGTGCCCGAGAGAAATTCAGATGCCTTAAAAACAGCTATTTTAACTGTGTTATCTGATCCCCAACTCATAAAGAGCATGGGCCTTGCATCTAAAAAACTCATTGAAACCCAATTCAAGTATGACAACATGATCCAAGGATTTAATCAGGCAGTTAAACATGTTAACAAATAACATCAAATTTTAAATTACTATTCCTTTTTTTACCAATTACTCCATCATATTGAGAACTGCTAATTATTTAGATGTTACATGGGGATGGGCCGTTTACATCGTTGAATGTTTTGATCATACACCTTTTTTTTTGAAGGAACTGTTCTCCAAATTAACAGGGTGCTCTAAAAGTGGTGTAATTAATGGTAGTTTGTGACAGTATAATGGGGCTTTGAGATGAAAATGAATTCCAAATTGTCTGTGGTCACTCTAAATTTTTTATCATGCTTTTTATCAAGTTAATTTTTTTGACAATTTAAAAAAAAAAAGAAAAAAAAGAATGGTTAGATGGATGATTGGTTTCATCCATTTCCATGTTGGAATATCCCTGTTTACCTGTTTATCCAGGTTATCATGTTTTTTCTGATTTTAGTCTGGATTTTGAGAACAGGTAAACTCCCAGGACAAAGAGTATGGCCGTGAGTACCAGTGCAGCTGCCATGTTGTAGACTATACTGTCCCATCCTCCACCATTGGTTAAAACTGTTCTTAGTGCCGTTGCAATCTGATACCATGGTAGGATGGAGTATATTTGGACTGGTTGGCCCATGAAAGTTCCAATAACCACTTGTGGTAGTTGGAAGAATGCTCCAACTAAGAAACTCACAGGCACTGCTATCAACGTTCCAAGCTGACTTGCCTGTGGAGGGTTTTTGGCAAATGATGCTATGATCATGCCCAGGGATATTGAAGCCACACCACCCACAACACCGATTATGGCAGCTAATATTATGCTGTTAAAACCTCCCTGCCAATGGAATCCGAACATTATGGCAACTGCCAGGAGTATGATTATCTGTGCACCTGCCACAAGGGACCATGGTAACAGCCCTCCGAACAGGTAGTCAAAGGAAGTCATTTCTGATAGTTTAAGTCTTCTGAGGGTTCCACTCTCTACTTCCTTGGTTAACATTGCTGCAACACTGGTTGAAAGCAGTAAAATTGCAAACACCATCATTCCAGGAGCTATGTAGTCAAAGGCTGTGAAGGATTGGGTTCCTGGAATACCTTCCACACTGGTCTGGATAAATTCTTGAGGCTCTACCCCACCCATTGCACCTATGACACCATCTTGATAGGATCCAACTGCACCAGTTAGTATGCTGAGGGATGTACCAAATCCACTGTAACCCTTATCACCACGAATAACGAGTTTACTCGTGACATTACCTGTAGAACTGTTTAGAGTCGAAGTTCCAGCTGAATTCGTGCCTTGAACAGTTTGTGCCATGTCGGCCATGGATTGGGAGAAACCAGCAGGTATAATGAGCTCTAGATCTACATTTCTCTGTTTCACCAGGTTGGTTGCATTGGCTTCCGATGTTTGTGTGATGTTGAACAAGTTGACATCTGTGTCTTGGTACTTGAGATCCTTCATGGTGTTTGTGAAGTTGTCACCGTAGTTCACTGTTGTTCCGTTGGGCAGAGTCACTCCTGTATCGAGATTTACGACTGCTATGCTGTTGGGTTGGTTGTTCTGACCCATGGTTCCAAATGCGAAGCTGAAGATGAGCATGAAAAATATTGGGAGGAGCAGTATGAAAAATAATCCTCTTCTGTCCATCAGTAATTCCTTTAAATCCTTTGAAGCTATACTCATGAATTTCATTTTTTATTCACTCCCTGAGTCCTGTTCCTGTGAGTTCGATGAATACATCTTCCAGGGTGTTCTGTCTGACTGATAGGTCCTCTATCTGGATTTTGGATTTTTCAAGTTCTGCCACTATCTTAGGGAGTTTTCCCACAGCATTGAATGCCCTTAAATTTATCTTTCCATCCACATCAACTACGGATATGGTGTCTTCAAGGGTTTCAAGGTAGTCCATGACATATTTCTTAGTTTCCTTATCTGGAATGGTTAATTCTATGATATCTCCCTCCCCAATTTCTTTCTTGAGATTTTCGGGAGAGTCGAGTTTAAGAAGCTTTCCATGGTCTATGATGGCTACCCTGTCGCTCAACCTGTCTGCTTCGTCCATGAGGTGGGTTGTTAGGATCACTGTTTTTTGATGGTCATCCCTGAGGGATCTGATGTAACTCCAGAGCACCCTTCTTGACTGGGGGTCTAATCCTTCTGAAGGTTCATCCAAAAGCACAATTTCAGGTTCATGAATAACTGCCATGGCCAGGTTTAAACGGCGTTTCATACCTCCGCTTAGATTTGAAACCCTTGTATCTGCCTTGTCTGTTAGGTACAGGTCCTTTAGGAGTTTTTCGATTCTGTCGGCCAGAATAGTTTTGGGTACGGTGTACATGTCACCCATGAGCTTTAAATTTTCATTACATGTTAGATTTTCCCAGAGAACCAGTTCCTGGGGGCATATGCCTATGGTTTTCTTGTCCATTTCTTCGACATCAGAGTTGTTCACAAGCACCTTGCCACT
>JAEZAV010000092.1 GCA_023430285.1 Methanobacteriota archaeon
GTGAGGAACAGATTCTTACCAGAGTTAGAAGTAGGTTCCATAGATATCTGTACCGAAGAAATGACCAGCAGAGAAGGATCCAACAGTAATGTTTCGGCAATAGAAATACAACTGTGCAAAACAGAATAAATCCATTTAATCCACTCTTTTCATTTTTTTTAATTTTACAAATAATCCTAAATTCATACAATTTAATGGAAAATCCACCCTTTTCATCTATTACCAATTTTCCCTGAATTACTCCCTACTTCCATTTAATCTATTATTTCTAGTTCTAGTTTTTACCAACATTTTCATAAAAATTGATAAAGAATTGAGTCCAAATAATATACTTGAGGCAAGTAAATTCAAGGGGGATAAAAAATGGACAAGTTTGAAGAAGCATTGGAGAATGTAAATTCAATGGCAGCTGAGGAGAGAGATAATGCCATACAAAACTACAAGGACTCTTGTATCTGCCAAACATGTGCATCATATACAGAATGTTCAAAGGATGCCAACGAAAAACTTTTCTGCGTAACAGGCAAAAGCGACAACTGCATAACAGAACTCAAGGGATGTGAATGCCCAGCATGTCCACTGGCAAGATCTTTAGATGTGGGAATATTACACAACGCATACTGTTTAAACGGTAGTGAAATGGAACAGCGTTAAAATAGAGGTTTATCACTTCCAAAAATCTTTTACGGGAATTTAGAGAATGATTCCTTCGATGCTAATCAGAGTATGATCTAATAGCAGATAAATTAGATAATAACCAATTAATCGCTTTTGTAAGTTATTTCATTCCTATAGAGCTGACTAACCCAAACGAATTAAGAGACGTTAATAAATTATTTTTATATACCCATGGAATTAAGGATTAATAACGCCATATATAATATATAACAAAATCCGAGGATAATGATGGTGGTAGCCAGGATTTTGGGACTGTTTTCATATAACTCATGAAAAAATCCGTTTTTCATTTTTATAACCTCCAAGTTTTTATTTTATTAGTATTACTATTATATTAATAAGTAATATATATTCATTTGTTTTTTTGGGATATGTTACTTTGAATATTCAATGCCCTGATTTCTAAGTAAAGAAAAAAAATATGGATCCTACAAACTTTTTTTGAGGTCACCCGTAGCAACTTAAACATTAATTACTCATTTGCCACTATATTTCATACTAGACCTTCAATTTTAAGGAGGGAATTGTTTTAAAAGTGGGTACAAAACAAATTCAAGGATTAAATTATTCAGGGCACGTCCTTAAAAATACCAAAATTCTAATTAGATGTAAAAAAGATTACTTAAACAAGGATGCAGATTAGAGGAATTATCATTGAATGTTTATAAAAAGGAGATTTGTTGAAAATGATCTCAGAAGAATATGTTAAGGAACTCTTTGATTATCTTAAAACTGGTGAAAATGAGAAGTTTTTTTCCAAGGTTTCGGATGATGTTAACTGGACTGTCATGGGAACACATCCATTGGCTGGAAACTATCAAACCAAACAAGATTTTGTTAAAAGCACCTTCACAAGATTGAACAAGGTTTTAAATGAAGGTGTGGTTTTGAAGGTAAACCATGTTCTGGTTAAAGATTCCACAGCAGTGGTTGAAATGGAATCCTTGTCAACAGCATTGAATGGCAAACCCTTCAACAACACTTACTGTTGGATAGTAAGATTTGAAAATGAGATAGTTGTAGAGGTAAGGGCCTACGTTGATTCAGCCCTGGTTCAAAGGGTTATAGATGAAAATGAAACTGATTAACTAAAATTCATTCTTTTTTTAATTTTCGTTGTCCACATCTTTAAAAGCAACTGCCTTTTTTAACTGGGCTCTGCACTGTGCAAGTTCCATTTCAGACCTTTTTAACTCTCTTTTTATGAGGAAATTTTTAGTCCAGAGGAATATTGACAAACCCAGTAGTACAATGATGAGTATGCACAAGAGGGCTATGATTATTCCAGATGCAAGTGCCTGCCATACCAGTGCGAATCCATACACCAAGTAAAGAAGTGCTGCAACCACTGCAAGAACGATGGCCAGTATTAAGACCAGCCTCAACCTTGCCAAGACTTCATCTCTTCTCATGGATAGTTACCTCCTATTTTCTAGACATCTTATCGAAGGTGGTTTTTATGGATTTGATCAGGGGATCAAAACTGTTGTCAGTTTTATCAACCTCTTCAGGATCTTTAAAATGGAATGCCGTGTTCTTGTTGAGGTAATCCTCAAGCCAGTCAGCCAGTTCATAATCTCCAAGTGTTTCCATCAAAACCCATGCGTAACCCTCATGTTCACTGCTGAGTGTTAGTTCACCCTCCACAATCTTCCCGGACATTATAATATGAACTGCCCGTATTATGTGCAGGTTCTGTTCTGAAGCTCCTACAACATGGCCAAGTTCAATTTTAAGTCCAGTTTCTTCGTAAACTTCTCTTAAAAGGGCGTGGTCAAAGGATTCATCCTGGTTAACTTTTCCACCTGGAAGTTCCCATTTTCCAGGATTGGTCTTGGAATCTGTGGAACGTTTCAAAATGAGAACCTTTCCATTTTCATCCACCAGAAGAACCCTAACAGCCAGTCCGTAAACATGATTTATCATTATATCATTCCATAAAATTTGTTAATAGTTATAAACCTAAGATTATTTATAAGGGATCATTTTCCGGACATGGAATCCCACCTAAAAAAAAATTCTGCACACCTGCCAGCGAAAGTTTCTATACTGACACGAATTTTTAGAAACCAGCATAATAAACAAAAAAATAGATAGGATCCAGTAATCTCATAAAACGTAGTAACTTTTTATTTTAAGGTTGTTAAATTACTATTTTAATTTTAATTCCACATATTTGATGTTTATAGAAATTATTAATGGATAATTTAGTTTTTATTTTGTATAATCGTTTTAATAATGTTTATAATCTAAATTAAACCCAAATTAGGTGTCTTTTGGGCATGATTTGGGTGTAAATTGGGAAAATGGTTATTTATACTTCAAATCAATTTTTTTATAACTAAAATTGCCTTAAACCATATCTTCGAATTTAAAATGCCCATTTAAAACAAAATCATAACAGATGGGTCAATAATTCGCAGAAAACAAGATTAAGAACTCCAATCTCTTTCCAAATATTTAAACGGTGTAATATAAATTCAAAACCCAGAATTCGAGTCTAAATTACGCTTCACAGGGATGTTTGATGTTTGAAACTTGATCCTGGTGATAAAATTGACTGATAAATTTTTTTATCACGAACTATAATGGTCTATGTAACTTTAGGTGACTTTATATGCCGAAAAGAAAACCGAGGTTGATTATTTTGAAACAAGAAATCTCCAAATTTGATAACTGGTTTAAAAGAGTTCTTCTACGCGAAAAATCAGCTATTTACGCACACAAGAAAAACGAACTGAACCAGAAATTCGATCAGTACCACAGATTTTTAGATGCCCTAAAAAGCTACGATATGATCACGGTTCATGATGTTAACAAATCCATGAACGAAATAAATCAAAAACGAATCAAAGAAGAAGAAGACCTGGCTAAAACCATCTGGCAGGATTAGAAATGGTATACTGACCTTTCAAGGAATTAATTTAACAATTATATCCTTTGAAATGGCAGAGAATAGATTTAAACTAATAATGTGGAGTGAAACATATCAAAAAGTTAATATATGCCTTAATATTCTTGTGTATCATTGGAATTGTTCTCTTTGGATATTCTACTATAAAGACATCATCATCAGCTTCAAACAGTGTGAAGTATGTGAATGTTTTGATATATGATGGTACTGGAACCATGTCAAGCAGTGTCAGTGGATTGGAAAACTGTTTAGATGAACTTAACAATAAATCATCCAATAAAAAGTTCATATATTCCACTGCTGTTGAAATAAATTCTCAAACCCTCCAGGGCTATGATGTTTTAATAATGCCTGGAGGCGATGCATCAGAATATATTCAGAATTCTAAAATAGATAACAGTTCAATAAAACAATTCGTATCTAGTGGTAAAGGATATCTGGGCATATGTGCAGGGGCATTTGCAGCCTCAAATTATGTTGATGGTTATTACAGTGGATGGGGACTTGAACCAGATGTAACCGCTGAAACAGTGGATTATGTTGGCACCCTTTCCATATCTACAACCTCAAATGGAAAAAAACTAAGTGACAGCTCAGATGTAACAATCTACCATCAAAATGGGCCTGCACTGTACACTAACGACACTGAACATGTTCTATCCACATTTTCAGATAACAACACTGGTTACGAAGGATACGCCGATATGGTGGGTGAGAGTTATGGATCTGGCAGGGTGCTACTCAGCGGATCCCATCCCGAGCTCGAACCTGAAAATCAGGAGTTACTCGAGAACATGCTGTTGTGGCTTTCAAAAAATTTGGACTAAAATGGTACAAGATCAAGATCAAAAGATTCCATCCAAGTTTTAAACACCAAAAATATATTTGGCAATAACCGAACATTTATATTCTATGATGATCTATATAGTAACTGTCAAGATGTCTTGGACATGACTTGACATGGGCTATAGTTAATCATTCGATTAACAAATTTAACCAAATTTCATGTTGTCAAAAAAAAAGATTTGTTTAGGTGGTGAAAAGCAAATGTTACCAAAATTTGATTTACAGCATTTCTGCTGCGGCCCTAAAGGCTGCGAACTCGAAATTGTTTACGGTGAAATGATAGATGCAGAAGACTAAAAATTAAATTCCATTCCTCACACTTACCCCCCCCCAAATTATTTCCTTTTTGGGAATGGTTCAATTTTAATCCTGCATTTATCTTTTTTTTTTATTTTAAGAACTGTCCAAATTCTGATACCAACCCTTAACAGTACTTCCCCTGAATTTAGGAATTATAAAGCTCCTGAACAAAGTTTCCAACATCACCTTTAACATGTACCTGTGTTTTAGAAGATATTTTGGTCGGGTGTAAAATTTAAGGTAGGCACGGGCCAGGTTTCTTTCGATCATATCCTTGTTTAAGCCCAATTTTTCGTAGTTTAAAATAGGCTTCATAACAGTGTACTTCTCCCAGTTCTCAGTTTTAATGAGATCTTTATCCTTCAAGTCATGATAAATGGGTGTTCCTGGAAACGGAGTAAGAATTGAGTACTGGCAGTAATCTGGTTCAAGTTTTATTGAAAACTTGATGGTTTCATTCATATCGTTCTGGGTTTCACCAGGATAACCAATAATATAGGAAGTTAAAACTTCCAGCCCGGCATTTTTAGCATTTTTAACAGCATTTTCAGCTTGTTTTAGATTAATACCCTTCTTCATTAGGTTTAAAATTCTCTGGGAACCTGATTCCACACCGTAGTATATGGTGTTCATACCAGCATTTTTCAGTTTAAACAAAAGGTCCTGGTTCACCATGTCCACCCTGGAGGATGCTACAAAACTCACATCTAAATTTCTTTCCTTTATTTCATCTGCAATTGATGCTGCCCTATTCTTGTTCAACATGAAGGTATCATCCATGAAAGCTATGTCATTGAGATGGTAGTTGTAAACCAGTTCCTCAATTTCATCCACAACATTTTCAGGACTTCTTGATCTGAACTTCTTTCCCATTATTAAGGATGATGAACAGTAACCACAGTTATAAACACAGCCCCTGCTTGTAATCATGCCTCCGGATTGACTTTTAGAAATTCCATAGGACTCAAATGATACCAGATGTCTCGCTGGAAAGGGCAAAGAATCCAGATCCTCTATGAGTGGTCGGGGATTGGTGGTTTTAATGGATCCAGTTTCAGGATCCCTGTAAACTATTCCCTTCACATCTTCAAGGGATCCACTCCCATCAACCTGATTGTTTGCAAGGTCTGCAAAGGTTTCTTCTCCCTCACCCAGCACCACAACATCTAGATCATCAGAATTTTGGATGGTGTTTTCTGGTAAAAATGTGGTGTGAGGCCCACCAATAACAGTTAAAACATGGGGCATGGCCTTCTTAATTTCCTCTAAATATTTAAGGGCAGTTTTTATTGTGGAGGTAGTGGCAGTGATTCCTATAATTTCTGGATCCAACTTCTCTGAATGATCTCTGACTTCAAAAAATCCCTTCTGCTTCAGATCATCATCAAAGATCTCCACTGAATGGTTGTTTTTTTCTAGAGAAGCTGCCAAGTACATCAAATTAAGGGGCGGTGTAACAAAGCCCAGCCCATTTTTCACAGCATTTTCATCGTACGGGTTAATTAAAAGCACATCCATAAACAATCCCCCCTCCTAAATAAACCATATTTTTAGATCTACTAACTGAAAAATAACGATTAAAAAGCAATAATAAATGTAAAACAATGGATTGTTGTGTATCAAAATAATTGTTATGAATCAATATTATGGACAATATCACAATATATTATGACTAGCTACATAATAAATTATTCGATCAATAATAATCCATACACATAATTTAATTAGTACAACAGACAAGTTGTTTTACAAAATAAATTTTATTATTGATCACGAGCCTTTTGAGAATTGTTTTAGATTCAATAATTATATTTGGGGGGGGATAATTCATGGGTTTAATTGCAGAACAGTACAAGGATTCCAGTAATTTTGTGGCTAGAGTTGAGCTTAACAGAAAATTTAGCACAAATCCTCAGCCTTTAACCCGCTGGCTTTTTGATCAAATGGATTTTCAGAAAAGTTCAAGGGTTTTAGAACTGGGATGTGGAAACGCCATCCTATGGAGGACCAACAAGGATAGAATAGAGTTTGATGAAAAAATTGTTCTCACAGATTTTTCCGAGGGAATGCTTGATGATGCCAAGAAAGTTCTTGGAGACCTCAGTAACAGATTCGAATTCAAGGTCATGGATGCAGAGAACATAAGCTTCCCTCAAAATTCCTTCGACATAGTCATAGCAAATCTCATGCTTTACCATGTACCCAACAGAAAAGAAGCATTCAACCAGATCACCAAGGTTCTAAAAGATAATGGTTCATTCTACGCCAGTACCTTTGGACGAAACAATATGAAAGAACTAAACGAACTTGTCCAAGAATTTTATCCCCAACTCAATTCACTGGAAACTCTTTCAAACAAATTTGGACTTGAAAATGGAAAATCTCAACTCAAAGAATATTTCGAACAGGTTACAATGAATGAATACCCTGATCATCTAGAAATAACAGATGCTCAACCTGTAATTGAATATTTCTTATCCTTTGCAGGAAATAAATCAGTTCTAAACCCTGAGAAGCTAGAAGAGATGAAAACCCATATCAACGAGATCATAGAAGAAAAGGGCTTTATGAAGGTAACCAAGGAAACAGGACTCTTCACAGCGAGAAATCCATTCAAGTGATAATGTTTTTTATAACAAATCCGGGTTTAGCTTAGGTTGGTGTAACGTTTGAAAAGGCCTGTTTTGTGGGCCACTTCCAAACCATTAAAGATTAACTGGATATCTGAATAGATCCAGTTGATGAGCTGGGCTAGATCATCGGAATTTTCGTTTATGGATGTTAAGTTGATGTCTAAAACTTTATCAGTGTCCCAGTTTAGGCAGAGTTCCCGAAGTTCCAACAACGAACCCTGGATGCCGGTGCCTTGAACTTCTCTATTTGAAATTGTCAGGGAACTGTTCCCTACAGCAGCTGCTAAGGCCGTTAAATCGGCTGTTAATTTGATATTCATGGATAAAAGGTTTTGATAAAGACTTAAATCAGAATTAACATCGTTAAATGTGTCTTCTAATTTTTTAATTCCTGCTTCGAGGTTGTTTTCTTGAAGCATATACTTCTGGAGCTTGGTTGTGGCCTGGTTTTTATCGAATTTGTTCTGCGTAGTTTTAACCATTTCAAGGCCGTAGTCCAGGTTGGCGGTCATGGTCTTGGTTAACTGTTCAGGAAGGTTTATACTAACCCTGCTTGGTAAAATAACGTAGGCGCATATGAATGCTATGATACCTCCAATGGTTATGTCCACGATCCTTGAAATAGCGTTGTCGTAAACTGTACCAGTGGGCCAGACTAGCACTATGAAAACTGTCATGGCCATCACAGAAAGACCCATGTATGTGGGGTAAAATGCTCTAAATAGGAAGAGCATCAGGACTGCAAACCAGACAAGTATGTAGTGTGGGAATAAAAATCCAAGTATAATGGCCACTACAATAGCAATAAAATTGAATCCTATCCTTTGAATAAGATTGTCCACCGTGCTTGTGATGTCAGGTTTGATGATTATGAGAATTCCCATGGTTATCCAGATGGCACTCCTTTCACGCGTTACATAAATAAATATGAGTCCGATTGTCATGGCAAGTGTGAATCTAACAGCATGACGCATGTACATATTTTCCAAGTTAAAATTTGCACTAATAACTTCCTTAAACGATTTTTCCTTGGTTCTAATGGTTTTATATCCCTTTTCAGGATTTTGATTTAACAGGGAGTTGCAGTAATTTAGGATCTTCTGGATGTTCCGGCTTAACTTTACTATCTGCTCGTTATCAACATCCTTAGCCCCTTTATCAACCTTTAACTCGTAGGAATCCATGATAGTTTCATCAACAGAACCATTCATGGATTGAAAATTCTGTCCAATCCTGTTTGAAACATCATCTGTCAATTCAAGGTACTTGGTGAAGTACTTTTGATCATTGGGATTGAGCCGGGATATGATGAGTTCAGAGTAACTTCTCAATATCTTATAGTAACCCCCGAATTTGAAGAATTCGTAGTAAACAGAGTTCAATGAAATTCCAGATAGTACGTGCATGTTTGCTACCACGTTTTGTATGTTTGATTCTGGATTGAAACCAACTGATACTAGCTGACGAATTTTCCTCTTTTCCATCCAGAGCTTAGGAATTAAAAGGGTTGATGCCACAAGGTAGGCCAATGTTGTATAGGATATCCATTCAATTGGAGTTGATTCGGGATTAACAATTAAAACAGCTACGAAGTAGGTTAAAAAGAATGAAAATCCAATGGAACCTTCCACGTTTCCAAATATGTACATGGAAATACTGAAAAATGCCCAGAGTACCGAGAAAATTATGAATGCAGCTAAACTATGAACAGACAACGAAACACAGAGAAATGCAAGGGTGGTCATAATAAAACCTAACAAACCCAGAATTGCCACCTTCTTTATGGGCATGCTAATGTCTAGGATGATTGTGGCAAGGAGAGTGACCATTATAATGGCTTCCATACCGTTATTAAATTTTAGAATGGTAGCAAGCACAGCCGCAACAACTATTAAAATAAAAGCCTTCAAACCCTGTGACCAGTTAACAGCACCTGTAGGTTTGGAAAGTGTTCTAAATCTGCCAAACAAACCTTTTTTCTCCAATTCAAAACTCCCCTGTTTAATACAAATATTCCAAATTTATGAAGTAATAATATTTATGAATTTTCTGTAATATCATTTTTTTCTAAATCAAAGGAAAAATTTGTTTCCAAACTGGAGATTGGATTTCAAACACCCTAAGATTCCGAAGAAAATCCATTTAACCCTTAAAAATCCTCCATAAACATGATTTGTAGAGAATAAATAACTTTTTTAATAAAGATTATTAATTTGCGAAAACATAGTATACTCATAAAAAATTTAATTCGTTCAGCTGATAATTTGGAAAAGCATTAGATCCCAACTGTGTCCAAACAAACCTTTGGATCTTAAGAAGTTGGATAATTGTTTGCAGGGTCTAGAATATAATTTTAAGGAGATTAAACCCATGAAGAGGGATGTTATAAGGATAAATGAAGAAAAGTGTACTGGATGTGGGGATTGTATTCCTGGCTGTCCTGAAGGTGCTCTTCAAGTTGTTGATGGTAAGGCAAGACTCATAAGTGACCTTTTTTGTGACGGGCTGGGAGCATGTATTGGTACCTGTCCACAGGGCGCTATCGAAATTGAACAGCGAGAAGCAGAGGAGTACGATGAAAGGAAGGTCATGGAAAACATAATCAAGGGTGGAAAAAATGTCATCAAAGCCCATCTGCAGCATCTAAACGATCATGGTCAGACTAAATATCTAAATCAGGCAATCCATCTTCTAGAGGAGAAGAATATACCAATTCCAGATTATGAACACGAGAAAACCTTTGCATGCGAATGTCCTGG
>JAEZAV010000168.1 GCA_023430285.1 Methanobacteriota archaeon
TGCCTATACTTGTTATGCCGCAGGACGATATTACACACCCAATTCCTGATCTTACTGGATACATCACAGAGGGACAGATCGTGTTAAGCAGAGATCTTTTCAGGAAAGGTATCTACCCTCCAGTAGACGTTTTACCATCACTTTCCAGATTGATGAGTGGTGGAATCGGTGAAGGTCAAACAAGGGAAGATCACAGTGGCGTTTCAGACCAGCTTTATTCAGCATACGCAGAAGGAAGGGACTTAAGGGATCTAATGGCTGTTGTAGGTGAAGAAGCTTTAACAGAACGTGACAGGAAATTTTTAACCTTTGCAGACGAATTTGAGAAACTGTTCATAACCCAGACCAGTGATGAAGACAGGTCCATCCAGGAAACATTGGACCTTGGTTGGCAGTTATTAGGCCTCTTACCAGAAGCTGAACTCAAACGTGTAAAGGCTGAACACATACCAAAATACCACCCAAATTACAAATAATCCCTTAAATTTTTTTAAGGGAATGTGAGGGATAAAATGGCTCAAGAAATGATAGAAGGTATCAATCCAACAAGGATGGAACTTCTAAAACTTAAAGATAGGGAAAAACTCGCAGTAAAAGGGCACAGTTTACTTAAAGAGAAAAGAAACGCCCTTATTATGGAGTTTTTCAATATACTCGAACGTGTCAAGGGATCAAGGGAAGATGTTGAAAAAACATTGAAAGAAGCCTATGAAGACTTGACAGCAGCACAGATTGTAATGGGTGATTTGGCTGTTAAAAAAGCTGCCATGTCTGTTAACGAATCTATAAACATCGACATCGACTCCAGAAGTGTGATGGGTGTTGTGGTTCCAATGGTCGATTCAGAAATTAAACAACGTAGCATGGTAGAAAGGGGATACGGATTCCTTGAAACCTCAGCTAAAATTGATGAAGCTGCAAGTAAATTTGAAAAGTCTATTAAACTCATAATAGAACTTGGAGAAATAGAGAAAACCATCATTCTCTTAGCTGCAGAAATTGAATCTACCAAACGAAGGGTTAACGCACTTGAACATATCATCGTTCCGAGAATCGAGAATACAGTTAAGTACATCGAAATGAGGCTCGAAGAAATGGAAAGGGAAAACTTCGTAAGGCTTAAAATGATCAAAAAGACCATGGAGATGGAATAATTGAGGATTATAACCCGGTTAGATGCCGTTAAGGAAGAGCTTGCACAAGCTAAAGCTGAAAAGCTTGACTTTCAGGTAGGATCTATTTCAGGTAACCTAAGGGCAATAATTGCTGATGAGGATATGGAATTTCAATCAGGAAACATTAAATCCATTAAAATTAAGGAAATTCCAATTCCAGCTAATTATTTGAGTTACTTAAGTGGTTATGGATCAAACAGCTACGGTCATACCCTAGCAGTTGATGAAGAAATTCCTCTACCTTTAAGCATGGAAAGAAAAGCAGATCATGCAATGTTTGCAGCTGCAAAGGATTGTGAAGTAAAAAAAGATGATCTTTTAGGGGTTTTAATACTCTTACCAGTGCATCTTACCCATTAAATTTTTATTTTTTTTCTACATTTTTTTTAAAGAAATTTTTAGTTACCAAACCTGGCCCTCATTGATCTGTTAAGAGGTTCCCTTAGATCGTTGAACTGGATCAGAAGGTCATCGATCACGTAGCGAATATGCTTCAATTCTTCTATATCCTGATTTGATTTTGATTCCAAATTTTTAAGCTCTTTTATCAACTTCTTTTTAGGAGAACCCATTATAATGCTACTCAGTCCGCTGTTTTGTTTCATGGAATATTTGGTTCTTAATCTAGCTTTTTCCTTTAGAAAATTAGATTCCATGGAACGAATATCCCTTCGAACTTCTTCTCTAAGTTTCATGAGGATGTTTTCCCTTTCGTTGATCTCGGAAATTAAACGTCTTGATTCTGCAATAGAATTCGCTTCAACATCGATTTCAACTAATTCTCCGATAGTTTTGTAATAATAATCAATCATTTAAACCCTACCTGCCCCAAAAATCCTATATTAATATATAGATAGTTTTTAAACGTTTATAAGTTTTACAGTTAATTGAACATTAAGTATGTGGCTAATTACTATAAGAGAATCTTTAGTTCTAGATTATGAGATATGAAGGTTATCCCTGCAATACAAGTTAAAGAAAATTTCACGTGTATTTAATAATATTTAGTTTTAATAGTAAACTGATAATTGAAGTTCAATCAATGGAATTTTCATAAAACAGTAAGAATGGCTAACTAAAATGAAGAACAACTCTCGTAAAATATTAAGATTCCTGATAAAAATCATAATCTGATTAAAGTTAATATAGGATCGATGAAGATATATTTTAGAATATGACACCTGATTTCAGCAGGGGAGACAAACTTGTTAAAAAACAGATTCTGATTCTGAACAAGCATTTGCCCCGTAAAAGAAAATTTCTCGAAGAACTTTTAAAAGAAGATAAGCCCCATGTTATTGGTGCGGATGGAACCAGACACAGGTTTAAAAAGGAAGAACTCGAGAGGATTTCCGGGATAATAGGGAAATCTAACTTCGATAAGCTGAAACTTCCAATTTATATTGAAATAGATTCTAATGCTTCTGGTTCTAGAATAGCTGGAAAGTATGAATCAGAAGTAGTTTGTAAGATTCTTGAGGTTGATAACTGTGAAACTGAGATGTATATCTACAGGGCAGATTTAAAGAAACTACGAAGTATACTCCCAACAACCACCCAATACATATTTTTAGTGAGGTAAATCACAATGAGCGTAGATCCATTGAACGAATTATTTAAAGATGTTGAAGACCCTGATAAACGTGCTAAACTTTTTTTGTTAGTATCTGCTGCAATGATCATTTCAACCATTCTTATTGTTGTGGGCACCATCATTTTCATACTATGGGCTTTACACATTATCTAACTTAAAAACAGAAATTTAAAAGATTTTATATATTTCAGGGCACAGAATGCATGTTTCGGTACACTGAAGCAACCAGTTCGTGGCTGGTTTGCACGGTGTTTTCTAACATCATACCAGAATTAACAACTGTTACCACGGGTTCTCCCTTCTCAATTATAACATCTTTAGGGGGGAGATCGTAAATTCCCTCGTGATTCATATTCTCTACCAGGGATCTTTCCTTTGCGAAAACAATTTGTTTCATTGCAAAACATCGCGGGTTTATGTTTTCAATTAGGGAACCATTACATGCGTTGATATGGGTTTGAGCCATGTTTATTCCCAACGATAATTCAGCAACTTCAAAGCTACCCTGAAGTCTAGGATTTACTTCGATTATGTGGGGAGTACCATCCTCTTGGATTACCATGTCCACGCCGTTGGATCCAATGAGGCCTAGATCCAAGATTATTTCTTCTGAAATTTCCTTCAACTGATCGATGGATCCTTGATCCAAGCCTGTGAATGGGGTTATATTTCCACAGTAACCATATTTTTCCAGTTGTCCCAACCCAATATTTCCTATTATTTGCTGATTTACTAGAATTGTTCTTGCTTCATCTACACTAGAAATTACCGATATACTAATGTTCTGGCCATCAACAATTTCCTGTAAAATAGCACCATTATTATCTATAGTTACAACGGGAGATGTAACTTTTGTTATGCCAACTCCACCAGATCCTTCAAGAGGTTTGATGAGAAATTTTTTCTCGGGATTGTCCTGTACTATGCAATTGGCATCTTCCAAAGTTTCAACAAAAAAAGTAGCAGGAATGTTAATTATTCCTTCAAATCTCTTTTTAAGAGTTTTGTACAATTTATATTTATTTTCTACGTCTTTTATATTGTGATTTCCCAAAATCTTATCCTTTGGAAATTGGATTGGATCTGCACCTGAACAGCATACAACATGATCAACATCTTGGACAAATTCAGCTGCAATTTTGTTTAAACTGTCATCAGTAAATCTTTCAGAAAAAAAACCCGTTGATTCATTGGGCTTATACTTTAAAATTGATCTGTACTCCTTTACAACCGGGAGAAGATCTTCACATCCGAAATAATCAGCGGAGTAAACATTGAATCCTGCATTATTTAATGCAGCTGCTACAGGTCTGGTACTTGCACCTACAACTAAAATATTTTCCATTGATACAACCCATAAAAATTAGAATAGTCCTGAGCGGAGTCGAACCGCCGTCGCCGGTTCCAAAGACCAGCAGGATTACCACTACCCCACAGGACTAAATAGAATAGAACTGTTAATACAGTAATCAGTTTTTACAATTAGCTTATATTTAAATGTATCGAAGTTCTGGACAAACTAAAATATGGATTTTTTATCACAGAGGTTGTTGAATCTGCAGCTCCTGCATTTATTAGGATTTTTTGTGGGAATAAAATCAATTTTTCCATCTAAGAGTCCGTGCATCCTATTAATGAGGTTTTTAATATCCATTTCTGCCTTTTTATCGAAGTAAGAAGACCAGAATATATTATCGGTACCTCTTTCCCTTAACGATGCAATTATTCTCCTTTTTTCAGGTACCATTTCCTTAAATGCTAGGCAGTACCCGTAAACTTGGTTTATGCTTGATGAGTAAGCAACCTTTCCAGGTTTATCATCTATTATTATGAATTCATCTGGAGTCATCCAAACTTCATCAATGAAACCCCTGATACCGAAGGTTTCAGAGATAACTGGCAGTTCCCTCGAGAGTATCTCACCAGTTTTAGATGTTTCCAGCATTTCTTCAAATGTTGCAGGTTCGGCGTCTTTTTTGAAGTTGTTTTCAAGGGTTAGGTGTTCTTGAGTACCTTCAACCATGGCTTTAGTTGGTTTAATATCTATTCCCTTCACATTTTCAAGGAAGATACCATATTCACAAAATCCCTGTTTGTTGAGCCAGCTGATTGGGAAGTTGTTTTTATCAGCAATTATTTTAACTTGACTTATGGATGGATGCGGCTTTGATCTTGAACTGACCATTATTAATCGCCTTCCCCATCCCTTTTACTACCTAACCTGTTCTTTAAACTGGACCATATATCATCCTTTTGGGTATTCTCTTCCTCATCAGCCTTTTTCTTCTGGAATTCGAGCTGAAATCTGGATTTTAATTCGTCATGATCCTTTTTTAAGGCTTCAAATTCCCTTTTAACGACACTGTTCTCATTTTCAAGAGTTTTTATTTTCTCCCCATCTAATCTAATTCGTTTATTTGTTTTAGAATGTTTACTAACCAATTCCTTATAGGATCTAGATAGTTCGTTATGTTTCCATTCTAATTCTGCAAGCTCTCGTTCGTAGGCAGCTATGCTGTTTTGACCATAGCCCACATTATCGAAAAACTCAGCTACTGTAGTTTTATTTGCAATGGCCAGATCTTCCATCTCGGAACTGGGAATTATTAGAACATCTTCACTACACTGAAAGTTATCAGATCTTTTTAAAGGCACCAAGTACTGGTTATATTCATAAACTTTCCTTTTACCGCCTACAGTCTTTTTAGTTTTCTTTTTATAGCATTTAACAGCTGATTTTACTACTTTTACCATTAATACTGCTCCAGTGAATTGACAAGAAATAAAGACAGATCCTTCACCAATTAAATGGGAAATGATTCCACTTCATTTGAAATATTCTAATGTAGAACAGAATTATATTATTGATACCTTCTTTTATCCTTTTTGAAAAAATTTTCATTCACAGACCCAACAGTTTAGAGGATGTTGCTAACCAACATGCAAGATATGAGAATTAAGGGCCAAAACATGAATTCAAAATCTGCAATAGAGCCCAATTTAACCCAAACTTTATCATCTTCAGCATTTTGTGCGGTTCTAAGATAATAAAAGCTATAAAAGAAAAATATTATCAGCGAAAGACTTATGATCGGAATTATCCCGTAATAAACTCCTAAAATTAGTGGTATGACTGCCAACACATTTAAAATATGCAAACAGTTAATAGCATTTCTTCTCCCTAGCATTACAGGCAATGTTTTGAGCCCCTCCTTAGAATCTGAAATATAGTCCTTCAGATCGAAAAATATGGCATTGATCATTCCCTTGAGATTTATGAATATGAATACAACGATAAATGGAACTGAAAATGGGATTGAGAAGAAAAGAGATACAAACATGGTACCTCCCAGTGACCAGGTTAACACAGTGTAAACATTTTTAAACACCGGAATTTTTTTTGTAAGACTTTTCAGAGCAGTTGCGTATAACAAACCACCCATGGTTATCAATCCAATGAAAATAATTAAATTCATGCCTGAAAACATTAAAAGAAGCAGGATTAAAATGGAGATATAGAACGTCAGTAGGAATGGGTAGAACTTTTTTTTCTTCTGTAGATGTTTTGATCTTTCAGAATTGGTTTCAAGATCCTTCTCTAGATCCCTCATGTAGTCAAAGCTGTAAACAATCAATGGAAGTAGGTAAGAAATGACAAGTAGTGGAATATTTACCTCAGAATTGGTGATGATCATAGTGGTAAGAACTAATGATGGTGCTCCTAAAGCTGTTAAATAGCCCCCATGTACCAGTTCTTGAATGATCTTGGAAAGAAAATTCGAATAATGATTTTTAAATTCAATACTTAAAATCATTCGCCCCCACGTCTAAAAAGTTCTTTTTTAAAGACTAAACAACCAATCAGTAAAAAATACTAATTGGTTGATAGATTAGACAATGATTTCGAATAATTTATTAATATAACTAGTTATTTTCCAAGAAAGACCTAAAAAATATTTATACGAGAAAAAGATTTATTTGTTAGCTTACAAACTATGATAACACATCTGGAGAAACTCAATATGAACATATACTCATACGTATCTTTGTCAGCTTTTTTCCTTTGTTTCTTCTTGGGCAATTTTATTTATCACAAAAATTCAAGAAGCCAACTAAATATCATGATTGCGATTTTATGCTTTTTAGTAGGTTTTCTCGCGTTCACTGAATTTCAGTACAGACAGACTACAGATTTCCAAACAGCTTATCTGTGGCTTAAACTGAGCGGGTTATGGCCATTGGTTCCTCCTGTTATACTTCACATTTCACTGATATTCACAGGAAAAACCGAAGTACTAAAAAACAAACTTACCTACCTGCTCATGTATGTTCCAGCGATAATAATCTCAATTTATGCTGTGACCACCAATCTGTTACTACAAGGAATTCTTAAGGAGTACTGGGGTTGGACCTATGTTTTCCCCCAAAATTCGGCCATATTTAATGTTATGAGCATATGGACCTTGACATGTGTTCTCATAGCCGGAGGGCTCTGTTTATTCTACTATATACGAACCAGAAATGTTGAGAAGTTACAGGCCAAATATCTGATTGCAGGATTGTATTTTCCCCTCATAATCAGCATGGTCAGTGATCTTGTACTGCCTTCCATGTCCATAAGAATCCCAGAAACAACCATTGTAATGTCCACTGTGGGGTTAAGTTTCATAAGTTATGGTGTCTGGAAATATAGATTCCCAGCTTTAACAGCTGCAATTGCAGCAGATGAAATTGTTTCAACCATGTCCAGTTTTCTTATTATGTTGGATCATCAGATGAAAATTGTAAACATAAACAAAGCCACAACCGATTTGTTTGGTTACGAAAAATCCGAAATTATTGGAAAACCAGTTAAATGCTTGTTTGCTGAAAAAACTAAGACTCTTAACGATCTACTGGACACTTCAACAAATTCAATAATCAACATTGAAACCGTCATTAAGACAAAGAATGGTAGTACTGTACCCGTAATCATCTCAAAATCTGTTATAAAGAGCGATATGGGAACTGTTCTGGGAATTGTTTGCATAGGTAACAACATTATAGACATAAAGAATGCAGAGGATAAAATTAAGACTTCTCTCCAAGAAAAGGAATTGTTACTTAGGGAACTCCATCATCGTGTGAAAAATAATTTACAAATTATTTCGAGCCTAATTAATCTACAGTCCCAGGGAATTAAAAACAAAGAAGATCTTGAGATTTTCAGGGAGAGCCAAAGTAGAGTTAAATCAATGGCAATTATTCATGAGAAGCTTTACCAATCCACTGATCTTTCAAATATTAACTTCAGAGACTACATCCAAAGCTTGGTAAGTTATTTGGTATCCTACTACTCCAAGGAAATGATAAAAATTGATATGGATGTTAACGAAGATCTGGTCCTTAACATGGATACTGCCGTGCCTTGTGGTCTGATAATCAATGAATTATTTATAAATTCTTTGAAACATGCATTTGATGGAAGAAGAAACGGTAGAATAACTATAAAACTAACTTCGGATGATGAAAATCCAGAATGCTACGTCTTGCAAGTGGCTGATAATGGTGTAGGACTGCCTCCTGAAGTGGATATAAACAACCCCCAGAAGCTTGGTCTCCAACTTGTTGTTTCACTTACCAATCAGCTTGATGGAAAAATATTCATTGATACTAAAGAAGGTACAAAATTCACCATTAAATTCAGGGAATTAATTTACAAACAGAGACTCATAAAATCTAAGTAAAAAAAAATATGAAATGAAATTTTTTGGAGAAGTTGGGGATTCAATGGATTCCCCAGATCCAAATGGTTGAAGCTAACCAAATTTACTTCTGAAGAAATCGATCACAGATCATCGAGTTCTTCTGCTATTTTATTCCATTTTTTAACTCGTTCATCCAAATTATCATCATCATCAGGAATTTGGGTTTCCATTTGTTTTTTA
>JAEZAV010000047.1 GCA_023430285.1 Methanobacteriota archaeon
GTTATGGTGGATATAAACACGGCCATACCATTAGGACTAATTGTTAACGAGTTGGTTTCAAATTCAATGAAACATGCATTTCCAGATGGAAGAAATGGAAACATAGAGATTAAATTTTGTTCAGGAGCGGATAACTATACTTTGGTGGTTGAAGATGATGGTGTAGGTTTTCCAGTAGATGTTGATTTGTACAATACAAATTCACTGGGATTAAGACTTGTCAACAGTTTAACTGAACAGATTGATGGAGAATTAATCCTTGATAAAACCAATGGAAGCAAATTTATCATTAAATTTAAGGAAGAAAGTTATGAAGATGATATTTAGACCAATTAACAACAGGGGGAATTAAATGACAATAAGGGTTAGAAATAAAAAAACTTGGGAAAATGAAGGTGGAGAATTTGTTGAATATGTTGGAAAGGGTTCGGTACTTGAAAATCCTTACACACATGGTTGTCGGAGAAAATTGAAGGATCAATATAAATCCTACCTCACCAAGTTAAACGAGGACAGTCCAGAGTGGAAAAGAATAAACGAACTGAAAAAACTTCATGAAACTGGTGTAGATCTGAATCTTCTGTGTTCATGTTACCCCGATCCATGTCATTCAAATGTTATAAGCGATGCAATTACAGGTAAGATCAAACCAAAGAAGGATTGACAATAATCCTCATTTTGATCTCTTTAAATCAATTAACCCCTATTTCCTGTTTCATTTAATATAACAGTCAATCCTATTAATTATTAATCAGTACCCATTTAGGGTTTCATTGATCTCGGTTTTCAGATCTGTATTGAAACTGGAAAAAGAATTTATCCTGATTAAAATATCGCTTTGATTGATTTTACCTTCAAAAACATCCTTTTTTGCATCATCAATTTTATTTATGGTGTGCACTGTCATGTCTCGATTCTTTAAAACCGCATTCAATTGTTTATTTTTTTCTTCCAGGGAAATTGTTCCAGAGCTGTACTTAGATTCTATACTATTAACTTGTGAGTTGTAGAGAGAATTTACATAGTCAGTTAAAACGCTGTTTTGGATGTCTATAAATTCAATTACATTTGAATCATTCGAGCTATCAATAAAGTTTGTGAGTGTATTGCCTGTGTAAATGGAATAATCATGAACGAAGTAGGTAATTAATGAAGCTGCTATTACAAGTAATGCAATAACCATGATTAAAAGATTTTTCGAGTTTTTTAGATTCATCAGCAAATGGTTTGGTTCAAAGTATTAATTAAATGTAGTGATCCTGTGCATCCAAATATCGATAAATTTATATATGGATCAGTACGATCATTATAGGGTCACAAAAAACCATCATAAATGGTTCATAAATACTTATAGAAAATATAAAGATTTAATATAACTTAATAATCTAAACAAACTGCTTGGGTGATTTATTTGTATGTAGTAATCATGGGTGGTGGTCGACTAGGCCTGAAACTGGCCAAAGAATTGATTTTTGATGGGCATGATTTAACTTTGATTGAAAAGGATGAATCAAAATGCCACTTCCTATCATCAGAAATAGATGAACTTGTTTTGTGTGGAAATGCCACCGATGAAATTACCCTCAAAAATGCAGAAATTTCAGTTGCTGATGCCTTTGTGGCTGCCACAGGCAATGATGAAACCAATCTTCTAGCATCTTTAATGGCCAAAAAGTTAGGTGCTAAAAAGATTATTGCCCGATTAAATGAACCACAACATGAACCTATTTTTGTTTCTAACGACTTTATCACAGTTGTAGTACCTGAAACCATAGAAGCAGGGTACCTAGAAAAACTTGTTTTAAAACCCAAAATTGCCGATCTGTTCGTTGTGGACCATGGCAATGGAGAATTGCTAGAACTTGAAGTAAACAATTCCAATATAATTGGAAAGACTGTGGGTGAACTAAACTCTCAAGATGATTTTTTCATATGCGGCATCTACGATAAAAAGAAATCAGAAGTAAATATAGCCAATTATAATACATTAATCAAAAAAAACTGTAAATTAATTGTTTTAACCAAAAAAGAAGCTGTAGGTAAGGTTTTAAAACTATTTACTGACTAAAATGTTTGGAGGAATAATTTTGTACGTTGTAATAATGGGAGCTGGCAGAGTAGGAATTAACCTTGCAAATGCCCTTATAAAGGCAGGTTTTGATGTTACAATGATTGAAAAAGATCCTGAACTCTGCAACCATGCATCAAACCAATTAGATGCTCTTTTAATCTGTGGAAATGGTACCGACCTTAAAATTCTTGATGAAGCAAATGTTTCGGATGCAGATGCCTTTGTTGCAGCCACAGGTAACGATGAGGCAAACTTACTTGCATGTATCCTTGTAAAGGAATTTAAACCTAAAAAATTAATTGCAAGAATCAGTGATCCTGCCCATGAAGATGCATTCCACAAGGTTGGAATAAATGCAACAGTAAGTCCAGAACTTACAGCTGCTTCATACCTGGAAAAACTCATAATAAGACCAAAAATTGCAGACATGGTAGTACTTGGTAAAGGCAATGCAGAACTTGTCGATATACCTGTTGAGAACAAGAATATTATAGGCAAAAAAATTGGGGATATGAGTCCCAATAAAGACTACGTCATATGCGCAATCTACAAGCCTCCAAATTATGAAATAATAATGCCCGAACCCAACATAACAATCGAAAAAGGAGATAAAATTTCTATTCTAATCAAAACTCCATCAATAAAGACTGTTGTAAAAAAATTTATAAAATAATATTTGGATCCTATTAAAAAAAATACGTAAATTAGGTGAATTAATGCATTCCATGAGCAAATTTAGAAAATCAGAAATTTATTCCCTCCTACATTACACAGGATACATCAGTGTTCTTCTGGGTATTGTGATGTTGGTACCAATCATAGTAGCACTCATCTATCATGAACCACACTATATTCTTCCATTTATTTATTCATCCATCATCAGCCTGGTGTTTGGAGTTGTACTCTACAAATGTTTTTCCAGCGGCACTGAAATATCGCTTAAAGTTGCAATGCTATTCTCCACACTCATATGGTTAATAGGATCTGCTATTGCTGCCCTTCCATTCTATTTATCCGGAGATCTAAGCTATCTAAATGGATACTTCGAAGCAATGTCAGGTTTCACAACAACAGGATTCAGCATGTACAGTAACCTTGATACAGTATCATACACCATGGACTTCTGGAAAGGATTCATGCAGTGGCTGGGAGGTATTGGTATAATTGTAATGGCACTGACTGTACTGTCCTCTTCAAACGTGAGTATAATGAGACTGTACTCTGCAGAGGGAAGGGACGAAAGACTGGTTCCAAGCATCAAACACACAACAAGAATCATTCTCTATATCTATCTTGCATACACTGCAGTTTCAATATTACTATTTATCGTAGCTGGAATGCCAATATTTGATTCAATTTTCTATGCCTTCACAGCCCTTTCAACTGGTGGATTTGCCATGCAAAATGCCAGCATAGGTTATTATCATAGCATTTGGATTGAAATAGTTGCCATGATCATCATGATAATTGGTGCAACAAACTTCGCACTCCACTACACTGTACTCAAGGGCAACTGGAGAGAATACTTCAAAGACATTGAAACACGTGTATCCTTGCCGCTACTCATACTAGGAACAATTATCGGCACAATATTTCTCTTTAACACATCGGTTTACGGTCATGACATACTCATTTCATTGAGATACTCCGTTTTCCAGGTGGTTTCTGCCCTTACAACCACAGGTCTTCAAACTGCCACACCATCCGACATCACCTATCAATGGGAAGGTTTGGGAATATTTATTTTGACCTTGCTCATGATAGTGGGAGCCGGAGCTTGCTCAACAGGTGGAGGAATTAAATGGATGAGAATAGGCATTCTTTTCAAAGGTATGTGGTGGGAAATTAAATCATTAATCCTTCCAGAAAGTGCAGTGATATCTAAAAAAATTCACCACATAAATGATGTTAAAATCGATCAAAAACTCCTAAAATTAACCGGCCTGTTTGTGTTTAGTTACCTTGTAATCTACTTCGTAAGCGTTATAATTGTACTGTTCTACTATCCAAATGTTTCACAAACTCTGTTTGAGGTAGCATCAGCACTGAGCAATGTAGGGTTAGGTTCAGGTCTGATAACAACCACATCACCATTTGTTGTGAAGATTGTTTTCATAATAGATTTCTGGATAGGCAGACTAGAAATTTGGCCCATACTCCTACTGGTTGCATTAGTAATCCAGAATTCAATTCGAAAATGAAACAAACCAATTAAAATAAGTACTATACGAATTTATGGTATATTTTTTTTTATATTTTTAAAAGAACCCCAATTTAAATGGATTTTAGTGTTGTATAATAACTGTTACAATTTTAATCTAAAAAAAAATAAATTTTAAAATTTCATTATAGTAAATTTAAGAAATGACAGTTACAGGTACTTTGGATTCTCTGACAACCCTCTCTGTTGTCTGTCCCAATAAAAATTCTTCAATTCCATGTTTACCTGATTTTCCCATTATAACTTGATCAACACCTTCTTCATCAATGGTTTTGAGAATTACTTCTGAAGGTTTTCCTTCCTTAATAAGTACACTGAACTGTATATTTTTACAGTACCCCTCACATTGACTTTCTTCAAGTTTGGCCTTGAAATTTTCCACAGCCCTCTTTCCATCTGCCCTTAGTTCTTCTTCCAGGCTTTTTCTCAGGTCTCGTTGTGGTAGTGCATTTAGATAGTAAGTATCAATAACATTCAAAACTACAATGTCTGCACCACTAATATCTGCAAGAGATATAGCATATTCACCAGCTTTCTCAGAATTCTCTGAACCATCTGTAGGTAACAATATCTTTTTCATAAAAAACACTTCCTCCATAATTTATTTCTGGGACATGAATACAATTATTTTGTCCGTTATGGTATAATAATCCTTTTGATACCTACTAATATCATTTGGTCTAAATATTTCCAATTTATATCTTAGATCAACACCATCTAACCTGTTTAACCTGCAAATTTGCTTCGAATGTAGGATATGGGTAAAATATATCCAGTTTTAGAAATTTTACATTGAGTTAATAATATCAACTTTGCAAACAAGAATACTTAAATATTTAAACTTTTAAATGAGATAACAAATTGGTACTATACATTTTATGATTCATCAAAGATTTTACCATTAGTCAAGAGGTTAATTTAGTATGAAAAAAATGATTTCAATAATTTTAGGGATAGTTCTGATTGTTTTAGTACTGTTAATAATTATTCCTTCAAGTTCCCACGTCGAAAATGGGCCTGAAGCACTGGTTAAAGAAGCAGATATTGGTGGAGATGGACAACAGATCCAATTTATAACAGTTCCAAATGATGACGATCTGAAGGTTAGTATCACAAATGTGACTAAGATATCTGACACAACCAATGCTGAGATCAAAGTTTATGCACTTAAAATTGAAGGATCAAATGGACAACTCCCTGAAAGCTATGGTAGCAATGTTATTGAAACTAACAAATTTGGAAATTTAAAAACCAATTGCTTTGAGGGAAACATCACCTATGATAAGGGTGTTAAATCCGTTGGATTTGTTACAAACAATGTCAAGGCTCATGTTTCAATCTTAAAGAGATTGTAATTTTTTGAAAAATATACATTCTCTAAATTTTTATTTTCCATTAAAGTTTTATTATCATTTTTTAGCCAATGAATCAGTAGCTAATATTTTTTTAAATAAACCATCCTTATGGTTCTCCATATACTTGTAATAAAAGATCTTTAGGTAATCTTCAAGTACAAATGCAGCTAATGAATAAATCCATACAAATAATGCTAATTGCCAGCTTAGGGGTGTTAAAAACCATCCAGAAACAACCAGTAAAGTTGCAAACAAATCAGTTAATATCACTGACCAGAAAAATATTCCACTGGGCTTAACAGACCAGAAGTGTCCTGTGTTCCTAGTGACAAACATGGTTAGATGTCCTGCAACAACCAGTTTTAAAAATATCAACGATTGAATCACGCCGGCATCAAGATTTAACATCACTTTTCCAATGTAAAAAAGGAAAAACGATGAAACTACGCCCAGAGCCCCTAGGAAAGTTGCAAGTCCAATTACACTGGACATATCCCATTTCTGTGGGCTGTTAACTGATTCTGTCCTGTCGTAGGCTATGGTCATTACAGGTATATCATCTAATAGCGCAATTAAAACCAGCATAAGTGCTGTGACTGGGTAAAAATCAAATAAGAGTATTACTAATGCTGTGAAAATTAAAATTCGTATGGTTTCAGCTACCCTGTATATTGAGTAGCTCTTCATTCTGTGGAATATTTTATAGCTTTCTTTAATAGCATTGATGATTACACTAAGGCCTGGTTGGGTTAATACAATATCTGCTGCAGATTTAGCAGCATCAGTTGCTCCAGATAATGCAATTCCAGCATCTGCCTTTTTAAGTGCTGGTGCATCGTTTACACCGTCTCCGGTCATTCCGATTATCTTACCCTCTCCCTGAAGAAGTTCGACTATTCTGTACTTGTGCTCTGGAAAAACCTCGGCAAATCCACTGGCTTTTTCTATAAATTCTGCTGCCTCACCATCAGGTAAATTTAAAAATGAACTTGGGAGTTTGATATTGGTTTCAAGATCCAGCTCACCTGCAATCTCCTTTGCAATTGCAATGTGATCTCCAGTGACCATTTTGACTTCTATTCCCATTGATTTTGCAGCTTCTATCGTTTCCTTTGAACTTTTCCTCGGTGGATCGTAAAGTGCAATAAGACCTATTAACTGCCATTTCTCATTTCTATCAGTTGCAGCAACACCAATAGCACGATATCCTTTGGATGCAAAGTGATCTATCTGGCGTAATACCTTCATTTGAAGCATTTCTTCCTCAGAAACTAAGTCAACAATTACTTGTGGTGCTCCCTTAGACACATTAAATATTTTTCCAGTTATTGATTCCACCTTTGACTGTGTGCTTTTACGTACCGGGTCAAAGGGGTTGAAACTTAGGGTTTTATATCCCATTAATTTTTCGTTGAGTTTTTCTGATTTTTTTATAGTTTCAAGTACTGCTGTGTCTATTGGATCCAGTTCTTCCCTCATGGATGCTAAGCCCGCATAAAAAATAACATCATCCTTTGTGTAGCTGTTGTAGGGTGATATTTCTGCTATTGATATTTTGTTCTTTGTGAGCGTACCTGTTTTATCAGAAAATAATATATCCATACCTGCCATTTCCTCAATAGCCGCAAGCTTGCTTACTATGGCCTTTTTTTTCGCAAGTGCCATTGCACCAACTGTCATCGTGACAGATAGTACAGCTGGTTGTGCAACTGGTATGGACGCTATTGTAAGTACCAGTGCAAATCCCAATATATCAAAAAATCCCTGATTACGAAGTATGCCTGCAATAAATATGAGTATAACCATGATGGCATCTAAAATTATGAGATAATCCCCAATTTTAATAACGGCTTGTTCTAGGTGGCTTTTGTTTGGTGACTTTGCTACCAGTCCAGCTGCCCTTCCAAAGAATGTGTTCATTCCTGTCGAAAACACTATTCCATGCATCTGCCCCTTCTGAATAATTGAACCAGAATAACAAATGTCTCCAACAGCCTTATCCACTGGTAAAGATTCTCCAGTTATGGCAGACTCATCTGCTGTGACGTAATCTCCTTCCAAAAGTTTGATATCTGCAGGGACTATATCTCCCAAGTGTATTTTTACAATATCTCCTGGAACAAGCTCTTTTGATGGTATTTTTTGCCATTTACCATCACGCTTAACTTGAGCATCAAAAGCTAACTTTTCTTTCAGCAGTTCTATTGCATTGTCTGCCCTGTCTTCTTGCCAAAATCCAACTGCACCATTGATAAGTAGTAAAAGTAAAATTATGCTGAATTCTTCCCAGTGTTGTATAACTAGGGACAGTATAAGAGCAACTTCTATCATCCATGGGATGGGTCCCCAGAAGTATCCTAAAAATTTTTTAAGATGTCCCCTTTTAATCTCAGTTATTTCGTTGTAACCATACTCATCCAATCTTTTCTTTACTTCAGAACTAGAGATACCGTTAATAGATGAGGAATATCTTTCAAAAACTTGGGATGTTGTCATGGATTTAAGATCATCCCACGTAGGATCTGGTACCATAAGCTTAATATAACTTTTAAACTTTTATAATCATCTATTTTTTAGTTTCAACTCTTTAGAATGGTATAAGTTATCGTCAATAATGCTAGTTTGGTGGTTTAACAAACTCCTCAAAAAATACTTTTTCGTTCATCCCTCATAATTTCATTAAAATCTTTTAAATATTCTATTATCGTTTATTTTATCTCTAGTGATATTAATAGTTGATTAAATCTCTTTGTTCTGAGTATATGGGAATATTTTTCTTGATATATCAGTAATAATCCCTGGCAAAATTTTAGGTAAACCTAATCTTTATAAGTATTGACGTACAATTGTGTAACATAAATAGTTTAGGTGAACCTAAATGTCAGCGAATGAAAAGTTAAGTGCAAACATCGAGGAATATCTCGAGACCATTTACAAGTTAAGCCAAAAGGATGAAGATGTTAAGACTTCCAAAATTTCTAAAGATCTTGGAATAACACAAGCAAGTGTTTCAGAAATGCTAAAAAAACTTGATAAATTGGAATACGTTAAATATTCACAATACAAAGGAGTTAAATTGACAGATAAAGGATTGAAAACCGCACAAAAGGTTACTAGAAAACACAGACTACTCGAAAGATTTTTACATGATATATTGAAGCTTAAGGATAACCTACTACATGATCAGGCTTGTGAAATGGAACATTCACTTTCAGACGAAGCTGAAAGGGCCATGTGCCAAGTACTGGAATATCCAGACAAATGTCCAGGTGATAGTGTTATTCCTGCATGTGATCTTAAATTCACATCGTGTGATGAATGTATGAACCGTAGGGAAGAAGAAGTGAACGAAGTTGGAAAAAGAAATGAAAATCTCATCCCAATAATGGATCTTAAAGATCATCAAAAGGGCAAAGTTTCCTTCATTCGTGGCGATTACAAAGTCATAAGAAGACTTTTAGATATGGGAATCACCATAGGTGCATTTATAAGCGTGGTAAAAATAGCTCCATTAAGTGGACCCGTAGAAGTAGCAATTAGGGGTTCAAAACTCGCAATTGGCCGTGACATAGCATGTAATGTCTTTGTTGAACTAGTGGAATAATTGAAGGAATTTATATGAGCAAAGACACCGAAGAAAGATCCCCAAAGCCAAAAAGGTTTAAAAGATCAAAAAAACAAGAAAACGAAGGAGAAACCCCTCAAAAAATTGATTACACCATTGCATTGGCAGGAAATGCTAATGTAGGAAAGAGTGTTGTATTCAACGAGCTAACAGGATCCAACCAGATAATAGGAAATTGGCCCGGTAAAACTGTTGAAAGAGCCGTTGGAAAGCTACTTTTTGAAGGCAAATGCATTGAAATTATTGATCTTCCAGGCATATACTCATTCTCAACATATTCGATGGAAGAAATTGTTTCAAGGGAATATATAGCCTTTGAAAAACCTGATGTAGTTATTAATGTTGTTGATGCTTCAGTACTAGAGAGAAACCTGTTCTTCACAATCCAATTAAAGGAAATGAATGTGCCTCTCATTGTATGTGTCAACCAAATAGATTTAGCAAAACAAAAGGGAATCATCATAGATACTGACAAACTTTCAAAGGCATTGGGAGTTCCAGTTGTTTCAACAGTAGCAATAAGGGGTGAAGGACTCCATGAACTAATGGAAACTGCAGTTGAAACTGCGAGTCAAAAAACAGTTCCAGATACCCACACCCTCAAGTACGGTGCAGAAGTTGAAAACAGGATAGAAAAGATCACAGAAGATATAGATAATAAAAATCTTGATTTAGGATATCCATCGAGATGGGTAGCAATTAAACTTCTAGAGAATGATCCAGAAATTCGAAAGCTTGTTGAAGCTCAATCAAGGGAAGTTGTAAACCATGCCTACGCTCTTGCAAGGGAAATTGAAGAGATACACAACGAACCATCATTTTCTGTCATAGCCTCAGAAAGATATTTCCTAGCAAACCAATTTGCATTTGGTGCACAACTTGAAAGTAAAATAAAAATAACATTTGCTGAAAAGTTAGATAGACTAGTAACCCACCGGGTGTTTGGATACATAGTATCTGCCCTGGTAGTAGGAGGACTGCTACTTTGGACATTTGTAGTGGGTGATTTCCTTTCAGGATTACTTTCAAATGCTTTCAGCTTTTTCCAACCAGTAGACCCTCAAACAACAGGTACTTTAACCAGTATTTTGTGGAATGGAGCATTTGGAGGTATTGTTGCAGGAGTAACTCTGGTTCTTCCATTTGTAATTCCATTCTATATGATGTTAAGCCTGATTGAAAACTCAGGAATCTTAACTAGGGTTGCCTTCATGATGGACAGTGCCATGCATAAAATTGGTCTGCATGGAAAGGCCCTCATACCCATGATTCTGGGTTACGGTTGTAATGTTCCAGCAATAGAAAGTACCAGAATACTTGAAACTAGACGTGAAAGGCTTTTAGCAGCATTTGCCATCAC
>JAEZAV010000090.1 GCA_023430285.1 Methanobacteriota archaeon
TCATCAAAGGTTCAACATTGGCTTTGACACCTTCAACACCCAGCTGTTCAACTGCATCCCTACGAACCGCAGGATCATCATCTTCCAATTGTTTTAGTAGATCTTCAAATTCCATGGACATACACCATAATTTCTTTTTGATTAAAAAATTTAGACAATAAAAATTCTAAAAGGATACCCAACTCCATATTATATTTTTTTTGTTTCAAGTAAAAAAAGTATCCTTTGGGCATATTTTTTCTTTTAATTTTAATTCCTTCAATTACATTAATTTTAAATCTAAGTAATTAAACTTTTTCTAAGCTTACATTGGAATATTATTATTATTAAAAATCAATAATAACTGTTTAAAAATTAAAGCTGGTTTTTCTGCATCTTCACAGAGTTTTCACATAGATAATGACCTTCATATTAAAAAAAAGAATATAATTAAGGTTTTTTTATTTGTTTTACAGCAGTAATAGGGGATTTTATAAGTTTATTGGGGCTGTTGTTTAGCTGCACCACTTTTAGCTAGCGAAGCAAAAATACCAATAAAACAGAGTACTGTAAACACTATAAATGATATTTTAAGACTTACAAGAAGTGTGGCATATTCTGAAGGTACAATCTGAACATTTCCCAGGTAGATGGCGAAAATAATCAGGACAGTACCCATACTCAGTGTTTGTCCAATGAGTCGCATGGTTTGAACTGATGCCGATGCCACTCCATAAAATCTTTTCTCTACTGATCCCATTATTGCATTGGTATTTGGAGATGAGAACAGTCCGAAACCTGCACCAAGTATGATCAGGCCAGCTATTATAAATTCGTAGCTTGTGTTTGCATTTATGAAAACGAAGAACAAAAGCCCTACTGTGGTAATTGCCATACCTAATGATGCTATTAAACGCGGATTGTATTTATCTGAGAGTCTGCCTGCAATAGGGGCTAAGACTGCCATGACTACTGGTTGAGCAATTAAAATCAAACCAGCATTTCCGGGATTTAATCCTTTAATGTACTGTAAATACAGGCTCAGAAGAAAAATCACAGCAAATGTGGCACTGTAACTTATTAAAGCTGCTAAATTAGATAATGCGAAAGTAGGATTTTTAAACAACTTTATTTCAAATACTGGGCTATCAGTTCTTAATTCAACAAGTACAAATCCAATAATTCCTATTATGCCTAAAGCAGTTATTATAAATCCAATTATTTCCGGTAGTAATGAAAATCCATATATTATCAAAAAAAGAGCGGTACTGTATATCATGGAACCTTTTAGATCGAATTTTTCTCCTTTGCATACTGCCCATTCTCCTTTTAATTTCCAGAAAGTGAGTACAACAACAATTAATCCCAGTGGTATCATCAGGAGGAAAAGACTTCTCCAGCCTAAAATTTGGGTCATTATTCCCCCTATTACTGGACTAAGGGATAAGCTCACATATACTGAGGTTATTACTATTCCTATGGCCTTTCCTCGCTCATTTGCAGGGAATACGTGGGTTACTATGGCTACACTCGTTACAAATATCATTGCAGCTCCAATTCCTAGAAGAACTAGGAATGCAATGAGAAATGTGGTTGAAGGTGCAAATGCACATAAGAATGATGCGACTGTGAATGTGATAATACCATATTTAAACACTCGGGTCATCCCGAATATGTCTGCCAGTCTGCCAAATGGAACTGCAAACATGGCAGATGCAAGTAAAAATGAAGTTGGTATCCAACTTAATAAAATAGCATTTGAATGAAATTCAGATCCAATTGCAGGAATTGCGATGTTTATAGCACCGAAAATGAACGGTGTAACAAAGTTTGCAAGTGTTGCAATTAGCAAAGCTGCCATTTTGTTGTTATTATTTTCCATAAATATTCTCCTCAATTATTCAATATAAAATTTATTTAAGGTCCTGTAATAGTTATTTTAGTTTTTGTTGTAATTTTTATCGTGTTAATTTCCAATCTCGAGAATTTTAAATTTCAGCTTTGTAGTAATGTTTTAGAAAACCGATAAACTCATTTTCAGCCTCCATGTAATAAGTAAACTTACTTTATATTGTAAAGTATATATATGGGCAGTATCTAACAGTAAAGCAACTATCAAAAGGTAAACTGATCAAAGTTAAGAAGTAACAAAGAATTATGTGATAAAATGAGTGAATTACAATATCCTGATGGATTTGAAGAAATAAACTGCCCTGCTGAGAAAACTATTCTTTTAATTGGCAATAAATGGACTTTATTAATTGTAAATGCTTTAATATCTGCAGATAGGCCTCTTAGATATAGTGAACTATCAAAGTTGTTGAAGAAGATCAGTTCGAGAACATTAGCTGCTAAATTAAGAAATTTGGTAAATTATGGTATAATCGAAAAAAATATTGTAGATGATTCACCTATAAAAGTCGAATATTCATTAACAGAAAAGGGCAGAGACTTGTACCAAGTAACTAAACCCATTGCAGAATGGAGTGAACGTTGGCATAACTTTGATTGATCTTTATCGACTTAAATAGGGTTGTTTATTTTAATTTTTATTTAATTAAAAGATTGTTTGAGTGCATAGAATTTGAGAAGTATGGAATTAAGAAGAAGTTTATGGAAATGAAGATTTAAAGATAACTACAACTTCTTTAACAATATATTCCAATTATAGTTCCGTTCAGTATTTAATAACCAATTAGGAAGATTTCCAGAAGTAAAAAAACATAATGCTAAATAAGACTAGAATCACAATTCCCAGTAAGTATTGCTGCATATATAAAAATATGCGTAATATTAAAACTGAAACAACGAGAAATACAAGATATTTTATGTTATTATTGTACATATTCGTTCCCATGAATGTAAATATTATTTTAACTAATTAAAAGTTTTTCCCACCCTTAATACTAAGGATATCTTAGCCTAATTTTTCAATCCATTTCCTCAAATAACAATTACCTTAGAAATGGCATTGGAAAGATTATCCAAGGCTCACAATAAATTTCGATCTAAAAAATAAACTGCTTAAAATTTTAATCATTTAATGAAATTGTCATTGTTAGTCTAGGTACTAAAGTAAAGTCTAATTTTTTAGAAAAAAAATAGTTTGTGTATTAATCATAAAAAAAATGGAGTGACTACTTAAATTCCTCGTGAAAAATCATTAGTAGATTTTAATTCAAGTTTTTAGGGTTATATAACTCAAATTTGATAAAAATTGTAGTTGAGGAGGAATTTTAAAGTGTGCTGATTTTTAGGGGTGCATCTGTGAGAATTGTGCCCCAGTTAACACCAGAACCCACTTCAGGGGTTTTTAACAGGCCATTTTCCCCAATTTCGCCGAGATTTGCATGATTTGCAGCTATCACATGTAATGATAGGTAGGATTCATTGGTTTCGTTGGTTTTTGGGAAGTTAAATGAGTTGTAACCTTCATCTTCGAGTAGGTCGCAGATTTTCATGGTTATGGTTTTCAACTGGCAGTTGGTTCTGCTATAAATTTCTGGATTGGTTGAATATTCATTGTAAAGTGGTAATGTAATTCCAATTGAAATAGAGATTGGATACTCATTAAACAGTGTGTTGTATCCTTTAATCATGGGATCGTCCGTGTTTTGAAGATCACCAAATCCTAAGAAATAATCGTCACATTCATTTTCAATTATCTGTCTGGTTTTTTCTTCTAATAACATTTTATTTTATCCTCCTTTAAATTAATTAGGGTGCAAAATTAAGTTTCCATGGATATTAATTTGTTTAATAGTGGTTTCCATGGAAATTTCAACTTAATTTGCCCTTATTTTTTTATATTTTTCTTATCTAGTCATTGATCTTCTAAAGAGTGGCACTGCAATTGCCATTGTCACCACACCGAAGGCTATGAGTATGAGCACCTGGGTGATCACGTCTCCTAAACCTGCATTTAAGAGCATTATTTTACGCATAGCATCTGCAGCGTAGGTGAGTGGAATTAGTTGTGATATGTCCTGCATGAACCATGGCATCTGCTGTAGGGGATAAAATATCCCTGCAAGGAACATCATTGGGAACATCAAGAGGTTCACTATCATGGTTCCTGATGCCTGATCCTCTGACATGGACACTGCAACAATTCCTATTCCAACGAAGCTGAATATTCCCAGTAAAAGCATTACGAATGCTAGGAGTATGCTTCCCTGTATTGTCACACCGAAGAACACCACTGCCAGGATCAGTATGAGTATGCACTGTCCAAATCCTCTGACACATAGGGCTGCTGTTTTACCCAGAATTATGGATATTTGATTTATTGGGGCTGATAACATTCCATCAAAGGTTCCGATCTCCTTTTCCTTCGATATTGCTTCGGGAATTCCTGTCATGACAGTCATCATCACTATCATGATCATGAGTCCGGGTGCAAGGAAGTTGAAGTAGTTGTTCTGGCCGGGAATGGTTGTTGCAATGTTTGGAGTGTATGGGAATACTACTGCCTGGGGATTTACAGTTTGCCCAGTTGTTTCGCTCATGTTCACTACGTTATATACTGCCTGTTGACCATTCATCATGGTAATGGTGTTTGCTGTCACACCTTCCATTTGAGAGGCCATTTGGGGGTTACTGTTATCAACGTACATTATCACGTTTGCGGATTGACCATGGGTCATGTTGTAACTGAAACCTGGCGGTATTATGAACGTTCCATAGAGTTTGCCTTGATTTATTTGAGTTTTAGCTGCATCTGTGGATGTGAAGTTTTGAATTTTCAGGTAGCTGTTGTTGGAGTTCAGGGCATTTAACTGTGAAATAAATTGTGTGCTTCCCTCTCCACCATCTAGGTTCACCATACCCACTGGCATGTTGGTTTGGGTGCTTCCGCTTGGGAATATAAATCCAAACATGACCAGAAATGCTATGGGCATGATGAATAAAGCTGCTAGAGACATTCTATTTCGTCTTAAGCTTAGCAGGTCCTTGGACATGATGTGGTAACTGTCTTTAAATATTTTCATTAGATCCATATTTCTTCACCTGACCCTTGCCTGGGCTTTTGCACCGTGTCCATGGGAAGTTGGGGCTGCCTTTTCACTGGCATGATCCCGTATCTCCTTTCCTGTGAGTGCTAAAAACACATCTTCCAGGGTGGATTCATTGCTGTTTGTTATTGAAAAGATGTTTCCTCCCTTTTCTCTGATGGAGTCTATGATCTTGTTCAGGGCATTTTCTCCAGTAGCACTAATTTTTAGGGTGTGGTCATCTTGTTGTGCCAGGGCAGTTACATTTTCAAGGTTTCTAATACCTTCAATAAGATTACTGGTTAAGTTGGTTATTTTCACACTGAAAATGGTGGTATTTTCGTCTGATATCATGTTTTTAAGATTTTCTGGTGTGTCTAAAGCAGCAATTTTTCCATGGTCTATTATTGCAACTCTATCACTCAGTGCTTCAGCTTCAACCATGGCATGTGTGGTTAAAATCACCGTAACTCCCTTTTTATTGATGTCTCGGATTATTTCCCTTATTGAAAATGTTGTCTGCGGATCCAGTCCGAGTGTGGGTTCGTCCATGAATATTATTTTAGGTTCGGGTAAGAGGGCGCGAATTACATTGATTCGTTGTTTCATTCCAGTTGAAAACTTGTTTATCTGGGTATCTTTCCACTCCTGCATGTTCACCATTTCAAGGAGTTCGTCAATCCTTCTTTCGAGTTCAACCTTGGGTATTCTGTATAGTTTTCCAAAGAACCTTAGATTCTCTGCGGCTGTCAGTGTATCGTACATTATCATTTTTTCTGCAACCAGGCCGATGTTTTCACGAACCTTGGCAGCATCCTTCACCAGGTCGTAACCTGAAACAGTGGCACTACCTGAGGTGGGCTGGGCAAGTGTGCAGAGCATTCTTATGGTTGTGCTTTTTCCAGCCCCGTTTGGACCTAAAAATCCGAATATTTCTCCGGCTTTAACATTTAGGGACAGGTTGTCCACAGCCTTAAAATCTCCAAATTCTTTGGTTAGGTTTTTAATTTCTATTGCATTTTCAGTCATGATCTTCTTCCTCATGTTTTTTTAGTGAGTTCATGATTCCCTCGAATTTCTTGTTGAGGGTATTAATCCGGGGGCAGTACTTTTCAAGTTTTTCTGGTTTTATGCTTTCTAGAAATGCTACTTGGCCTTCGATCTCTGCCAGTGCATTTTCAATAACCATGCCGCATCTGTCCATGTTGGCTTCCTTTGGTCTGAATCTGCCAAAGAAGTTGGATGCTATTTTCTGGCCCTTTTCAGTTAACTTGTACTTGCCGTCGTCTAACTTTACTATCAAATCTTCTTCTACCATTTTTTTTAACATGGGATATACTGAACCTGGGGATGGTCTTTTCATTGAATGGTTCATATGGCGTCTGAAACGTTCATCAGTGAGATGGCGTTGTTCCATCATTTTATGATGTTCTTCTATGGCGTCCATTATTTCAACGCCGTTTTTTGGTCCTTCGTCTAGAACGTGGATGATCCAGATTCTTAGACCTCCAAGTTTCTGCATTTCCTCTATTTTTTCATGAAATTTTTCATGAAGTTTCTGAAAGTCCCACATAAAACTTTAACTCCTATCGAATATACGAAATATATCTTTATTGTGATAGGGATCAAACATGTATTCATGTTCAAAACCCTTTGATGATCCTTGGATCATGGATCGATATCAAATGTCCGATATCGAATAGTCGATATTATGTTTTTCTATTATATAAAGCTATCTATTTTGCGAATTTTTCAAACAAAAAAAATGGAGGACTAACCACTAAAACAGCAATTAACAAGCTAAAATTAAATTAAACTGCTATCCAAGTGAAATCAATTTACTTCAACACAGGATCCTAACCACTTTGATCAACTATATATGTTCCATGAACAACCTTAAATTAATAAATAATAGGGTTGCAGTACCTTCGTACAAGTTACAGTCATTGATGTTTTAAGGATTTTTTTTATCAATATTTAACTATGCATTTTAACCATAAAATATTCAACTTAAACACGGATAAAAATGGAAACTAACACGATTTACAACGCAGAAATAGCGGATCTAGGCATCATAATAAATGATCATCTGATAATTTCAGATATTCATATAGGCTATGAGGGAGCCCTTAATCGAGAGGGAATAATGGTGCCGAGATTTCAGTACAAAAAGATACTGGAGCGCATAAACGAAATTATCCGTAAATATGAACCCAAAAAAGTGATTGTTAACGGAGATCTTAAACATGAATTTGGAAGGATCACAAGCCAGGAATGGAAGGAATCCAAGGATTTCATCGAATTTTTGAAGACAAATTTTGAGGAAACAATTCTGATAAAGGGGAACCATGACAACTTCACAAAATTCATAGCAGAAAAAACTGGCCTTAAAGTCTATGAAAGCTATGATGTGGATGATCATGTTATCATGCATGGAGACAAGCTTCCAGACAAAGAAACCTTAAACAATTCTAAAACCATAATAATAGGCCACGAACACCCTTGCATTGGAATTAGAAACGGTGAAAGACTTGAAAAGATAAAATGTTACATGAAAGGCAACTACCAGGATAAAAATCTGATTGTGATGCCGTCGTTTAATTTTGTCACCGAAGGATCTGATATTCTCCATGAAAAATCACTCTCACCCCTTCTGAAAAATATTAAAACGGATGAATTTGAAGTTTACGGTGTAGAAAACTTTGAAGTACTATATTTTGGACGTATAAAGGATATACTAAAGGTTAAAGACAAATTTTACTAGGTAGATTTAGGGAATTATAAAATGATAGAAAAACAGGAAAAATCCTACACAGACAAGGAAATTTACAGGGTACTGCATCCATGGGTAAAGGAATGGTTCAGTGGTAAGTTTGAAACCTTCTCAGAGGCACAGAGATATGCCATCATGGATATTCACACGGGGGAAAATGTTCTGGTTTCATCACCTACAGGCTCGGGAAAAACCCTAACAGCATTCTTATCCATAATAAGCGAACTAACAACACTCGCCGAAAAAAAGGAACTGGATGATAATGTTTACTGTATTTACATTTCACCCTTAAAGGCACTGGACAACGACATTGAAAAAAATCTTGAAGAACCCCTCAAAGAAATTGAAATCATAGCAGGTAGAGAACTTGGAATTCGAAAAGCAGTAAGAACCGGGGACACCACCCAGTACCAACGTTCTAAGATGTTGAAGACACCACCCCACATCCTAATAACCACGCCTGAAACCCTTTCAATACTGCTCTGTGCACCAAAATTCAGGGAAAAACTCAGCAATCTCAAGTACCTTATAGTGGACGAGATACACTCTCTGGCTGACAACAAGAGGGGAGTGCATCTGAGCCTAACACTTGAAAGATTACAACATCTAACTGGAGGCTATACTCGGATAGGACTCAGTGCAACTGTCCATCCCCTTGAGAAGATTGCAGGTTTTCTGGTGGGCTATCACGGTGGAAAGGTTCGAAACTGCAAAATTGTGGATGTTAACTACATCAAAAAACTGGATATGAAGGTACTGTGCCCTGTTGAAGATATTGTGGAGTCGGATCCCGAAGAAGTTAACACAGCAATGTACAAAATGCTCCACGAACTCATACAGGAACATAAAACCACGCTCATATTCACCAACACCAGAAGCGGAACTGAAAGTGTTGTGTTCAACCTTAAAAAGAAGTTTCCTGAATTTTACCATGGTGAGAACATAATGGCACACCATTCTTCCCTTTCAAAGGAACTCAGGCTGGAGGCAGAGAACAAACTTAAGGATGGAGAATTGAAGGTTGTTGTATCTTCAACCTCACTTGAACTGGGTATTGACATCGGATTTATTGATCTGGTGTTACTTGTAAGCTCTCCCAAGTCAGTGTCAAGGGCACTTCAAAGAATAGGTAGGAGTGGTCACAGACTCCATGATAAATCCAAGGGAAGAATAATAGTGGTTGAAAGGGATGATCTGGTTGAATGTTCCCTGATACTTAAAAATGCAGTTGAAGGTAAGATAGACGAAATTCACATACCCAACAACTGCCTGGACGTACTCTCCCAACAAATATACGGCATGTCAATCGAAGGCAAATGGGACATTGAAGAGGGGTACAACGTTATAAAAAGCAGTTACAATTACAGAAACCTTTCTCAAAACGATTTTTTAAGTGTTTTAAGTTACCTTGCAGGTGACTACACCAGCCTTGAAGACAGGTACGTTTATGCCAAGATATGGGTTGACTACAAGGAAAAACAATTTGGAAAAAGGGGAAAACTTGCCAGAATGCTCTATTCAACCAACATTGGAACAATTCCCGACAGGTCCGCCGCCAGGGTTAAGTGTAATGGTCAGGTCATAGGCAGGATCGAAGAAGACTTCATGGAAAAGCTTCGTAAGGGAGACACCTTCGTACTGGGAGGTAAAATTTACAGGTTCAACTACGCCAGGGGTATGATGGTGAATGTAACACCATCTTCAGGACCTCCAACCATTCCCTCATGGTTTTCAGAACAATTACCATTGGCATTTGACTTGGCAATGTCTATACAGAACTTCAGGGCCATCATGGAACAGAAATTTAAGAGCAAAAAGAAGAAGAAGGAAATAGTGGAGTTTATCCATGAATACCTATACGTGGATATAAATGCTGCCAATTCAATCTACAGCTACTTCAGGGAACAGTACATCTACGCATCCATACCCAGTGCAAGAACTCTCCTAATAGAATTTTACAAGGGATACGGTGGAAGAAAATTTGTCATATTCCACAGCTTGTTCGGAAGAAGGGTTAATGATGCACTTTCAAGGGCAGTTGCATACCTCATAGCAGAGAAGTACAAGAGGGATGTGATGATTTCAGTGTTAGATAATGGATTTTATTTGAGTTCAGATGGAAAGGTGGGTGGTATAGATGTGCTTGAAGAGCTCACACCCGACAATATCGAAGAAATTCTTATAAAGGCCATTGACAAAACAGAAACCTTAGCTGCAAGATTCAGACACTGTGCAGGAAGATCCCTCATGATACTTCGTAGGTACAAGGGAAATGAGAAGAGCGTGTCAAGACAGCAGGTTAAGGGTAAAATTTTACTCAAATTCGTTAAAGATCTGGATGAAAACTTTTCAATACTTCGAGAAGCAAGGCGTGAAGTGATAGAAGATTACATGGATGTTAAAAATGCAAAAAAAGTACTTGAAATGATACAAGAAGGAAGAATGAATCTTAAAAGAATAGACACCCAAATTCCATCCCCATTTGCATTTAACCTTGTGGCACAAAGCTACCTCGATGTCCTTAAATACGAAGAAAGAATCGAATTTATCAGAAGAATGCACCAGGCCATAATAAAGGAAATTGGAGACGAAATCCCAGAATAAATAGTTTAAGAGCTAGTTGACAAATTATTCTAGCAGGTGCTTTCATAATGATTTCTATTTCTTGTTTGGATAGGGAAGATGGTTTATCGGTGCAAATTTTTTTTTTGGAATACCATGGGAGATATGAAAAATAATAGATTTTTACCTTAAAATTTTAGTTTTAAATCAGTTTCTATTTCGTGTTAATAGCAAATAATAAGTCTTTACTTATGCCATATCCATATGGTAAAATCATGCATGATCCTAAAACCTTACTAATTACAGAAGATGTCATGGAGGCTACTAAAATAGCTAAATTGATGCATTCATGGGATTATCCTGTAAAGACTATGGAATTTGGAACAACTATTTTTAATGAAAATTTATTGGAATACGACCTGATTTTAGTGGATTTACTTGTTAACGATGATTTTAATCGCAGCGAACTTATGAAAAAAATAGGGCAATGTCAGGGCTGTCCAGTTCTGTGGTTCTCAAAGCAGGGAATTAACGAGAATAAATATTTATCTTACGAAATTAATCATCTAGAAAAACCATTCAATGCAAAGCAGCTTAAATTTGCGGTTGAAATGGCTACTTACAAACATCAGATGAAAAAATCACTGATCGAAGCCGAAGAAAAATACAAACTACTGGTTGAAAATGCCGATGACCCCATCATAGTTCTAGGTGAAGATGGAACCTTCAAGATGGTTAACAATGTGGCAGCAGAGTACTTCGGAAACACACCAGAATATTTTGATGGAAAGACAATGTGGGATGTTTTTCCACAGCCCTACGCAGATTCTCAGATGAAATCTGTTAGAGAAGCGATAACAACTGGAAAAACTTCGGTCAAGGTAGAAAAAACCCAGATTAAAACAGTTGAAAAATGGTTTTCCACAAAAATTCAGCCAATTAAAGATTTTGACGGTGAATTTAGAAGTGTGCAGATAGTTGCAAGGGACATAACCTCACAAAAGAACATTGAAAATGATCTCTTAGAAAGGGAAAGTTTCCTATCTGGAACTCTAAACGATATGCACACTTACGTGGCGGTTTTAAATCCGAAGGGTCAGGTTCTCTTCGTAAACAACACTCCCCTTAAGCTGTGCGGTATTAATATTGATGATGTGAAGGGTAAGTTCTTCCATGAAACTGACTGGTGGAATTATTCTTCAGATATTAAGGCAATGATTAAGAGGGATGTTGATCTCTGCGCATCTGGAAAAACCTTGAATCACGCTATACAGATAAAAACCAAAGATGGTTTGAAGTGGATCGATTACAGCATGCACCCTGTTTATGATACCAATGGAACAGTTAAATATTTGATACCCGAAGGAAGGGACATTACCAAAATAAAGATGGCAAAAAGGGCCATGGCCGAGGAAAAGGATCGTCTGAAAAATATCACAGAAAATTTACCACTGGGAATGGTTTTCATAGATGTTGATGGAGATTACAAGTACATCAACCCCAAATTTATTGAAATGTTCGGCTACCAACCTTCCGAAATTCCGGATGGAAGGTCATGGTTTAAAAAGGCGTTTCCAGACCCTAAACGAAGACTTGATGCTATTTTAGCCTGGAAAAATGACTTTAAAACGGCCCATATTGGGGAAAAGAGGCCAAGAACATTTGAAGTTGTCTGTAAAAATGGGGACAACAAGATAATAGAATTCATCCCTGTCAAACTTAAAAACAATGAATATTTAATGACAGTTAACGATGTCACCCAGAAGAAAATAGCAGAAACAGCCCTCAAACAGAGTGAAGAAAGGTTCAGAACCGTTGCGAGTTCTGCTGTAGATGCAATAATCATAACAGACCATGATGGAAATGTTGTTTTCTGCAACAACAGTGTCCAGAGAATTTTTGGATGCAACGAAGAGGATCTTGTTGGTAAATCCGTGAACAAAATCATCCCTGGAAGGTACCACAATGAATTCATCAGGAAACAGGAACAATTCAAATTAACTGGAAGACATCTTCTATCAGGAAAATTATTTGAATCATACGGATTTAGAAAGGATGGAAGTGAATTTCCAATTGAAATATCAATAACTGCATGGGATATTGATGGAGAAAGATACACAACATCCATAATAAGGGATATAACCGAAAGAAAATTGGTGGAATACGAACTCAAGAGCAGTGAAGAAAAGTTCAGGCAGATGACCGAAAATATTGAGGAAGTGTTCTGGATCATAGATCCTAAAATGAGTCAGATAGTTTACATAAGTCCGGGCTACCAAAAAATTTGGGGCTGCAGCAGGGAAAGTCTGTTTGACAATCCAAGATCATGGATAGAATCCATCCATCCAGAAGATAGGAAGAACGTTATAGACACCATATTCAGGACTCCCAACGAAGTAAAATCTGGAAACGATGGAATTAATTACAGAATAATAAGACCTGATGGAAGTATCAGATGGATATATGGGAAGGCATTCCCCCTCAAAGATGATGAAAACAACGTTCAACGCATAGCAGGCATAGCTGTCGACATAACCAAAAGGGTGGCTTCAGAGGAGAAGTACCGTAACCTGTTTGAAAATATCAGTGTAGGCGTTTACAAGTGCACACTCGGACCCAACAGCAGATTGGTGGAATCAAACAATTCCCTCCTCAAATTGTTCAACTACAAAAAATCTGAAATAATGGCAATTAAAGCATCTTATCTTTATTTGGACGGTGAAGACAAGTTCAAATTCGATGAAAAGGTTCTTAAGTATGGCCACATAAAAAATGAGAAGATTCGGTTTAAAAAACAGAATGGAACCCCATTCACAGGCTTGGTATCTGCATACGTTGTTAAGGATGAATTTGACAAGCCCCGATACATAGAATCTATTATCGAGGACATAACACCACTCACCGAAGTTGAAAGTATCAAGATCAACAAACCAACTGTGTCCACCCCAATTTCCCTGTTAAACAAATACCGGGATGACCATTAAACTATTTTTTTTAGATAATCCTATATTTTCTTTTAATATTATCTGCCAGAATTTTTAACGGTTATACACAGCTTTAGGCGGATTAAATTTATTATAAATAATAATAATTTCATAAAAAGTTGTTAATTCAATTTTTGCATCTTTTTAATTGATTTAGTTTTTCCATTTCAAATTATCCACTTTACATTAACATTATAAAGTAGTGATATCATACATTGGAACATATTCTTAACAAAAAAACGAGGTATTTTAATGGGCTGCGTTACTATATGTATATCTGATGAATTAGAAATAGCTTTTAGAAGGTTGGTTAGACTTAAATATGGGGAAAAGCAGGGGAAAATTTCTAGAGGAGCTACAGAAGCGATATTTGATTGGTGCCAGCGGGAAAGAATTAAGCTTTTAGACGAAGATCAGTTACTCGAGGATGAGTGATGAACATGGTTAACGAAGAAAAATCTGTTAGTGTTGAAGGAGAACTTGACCTTGGTGCCCTCTCCAAAGAAGTTGATAAATTTCTGGAAGATCTCGAGAAACATATACGAATCTCAATAATAGGATCCAAGGCAATCGACAAATTAGAAGATTTTACATTAGATGTAGGACTTAAAAAGACATATTTGTGTGCAAAGAATACCGAAGAATCCTATCCAATTCTTGCCAAAGTAATAGAACTTTTTATCAAGGTCTACGGGGCTACCATCACAATGTACCCGAAGGGCGAAAAAGTATGTCTCGAGCTTATAACCCCTAAACGTGAATAAATTTATTATGGGTGAGATTAAAATGGAAAAAATAAATATTCTGGTGGTTGAGGATGAAAACATTCTAGCATTGGGATTAAAAAAGAAGTTAGAAAATTTAGGATATGCTGTTACAGGAATGGCAGATTCTGGAGAAGAAACTTTCCGACAGATAGAAGCTAATGTGCCTGATTTGATACTCATGGACATAGTCATAAAGGGAGAAATGGATGGGATAGAAACAGCAGCAAAGCTGAACAAATCTTATTCAATTCCAGTAATTTATCTCACAGCATATGCAGATGATGAAATCCTTAAACGTGCTGCAAGAACTGAACCCTATGGTTACATTCTGAAACCTTACAAGGAGAAAGAGCTTAAGGCAAACATTGAAATGGCCATCTACCGAAAAAGATCAGAGAACGATGAAACCTTCGATTTCGAAGATATCTACAAAGAAACAACCAGTTTCATAAACAAAAATGAGAACCCATTCAAGAAGATATTGATGGGCCCCTACTTTGATGAAGTGGAAGTGAGTGTTGATGTGGGTAACACTAAGCTGTACATTTCTGCAGCCCGAAACCAAAAAACGTCGGATGGACTGGATGTTTCCGAAGTTTTAAGCAAAATCGCCTTTAGCTATATAGAAAAATATGCTGGTGAAGCTTTAATTTATCCTAAAGGGGATGAAATCTGTTTAGAATTTGATAAACCTGAATTCTAAAACATTTTTTATTATTTTACTCATTTTAATTATTTTTGTAATTACTATTTTAACTGAACTACAGGTGACGCTGGCATCCCAGTACAGATCTAATTCTAGTCTAACATATCTTAACATGAACTGGTTTTAATAAGATTCCCCAAAAATTGGGGGGTCAATATAAAACAGCTTTTAATTTGGTAATTAAGATAAAAAAAATAAGGATTGATGTATGAACCAGCTTTCTTTTATTCGATATCTGTGTCCAGAACATGATCAGATTCTACTTCCATTGTTTCTAAGGATTTGGTTGTGGATTGGATTTTACTGTTTTTGAATCCATATACCATGTAAACTGAAAATCCTATGATCAGGCTAATTATGAAATATTCTATTGTTTTTAATGATAGCTGTGTTATAAGGAAGATGCATGAAATGATGGACAGTATTGGAACTGCTGGTACGAATGGACATTTGAAACCCCTTTCTAGATCAGGATTTTGTCTTCTAAGGATTATTATGGAAATTGCAAGGAAGATAAATCCTGAAAGTGTTCCTACATTCACGAGTTCAATGATTGCTGCAAGTGGAACCAACGCTGCAATAAAACTTGCAACACAACCCACCAGCAGAATGCTTGTTACCGGTGACCTGAATCTGGGATGAACCTTAGAAAATAGGGCTGGAAGTAATCCATCCCTGCTCATTGAAAAGAATATTCTGGTCTGACCAAAGAGACTGGTTAAAAGAACACTTGTAATGCCAAAAATAGCCCCAACACCAACTATGGATGCTATGGTATCAAGACCCACATAATTCAATGCGAATGTAACTGGAGCAGCTGTATCTAATAAATTGTATGGAACCATACCAGTTAAAACAGCTGCCACAATTATGTAAAGCACTGAACTAATTAACAAAGACCCTATTATACCCTTCGGAAGATTTTTTTGGGGATCCTTAGTTTCCTCTGCAGCTGTTGACACCGCATCAAATCCTATGTATGCAAAGAATACCATGGCAGCGCCTTGGAATATTCCTGTGATGCCGTAGGGTGTGAATGGATGGTAATTTGCAGGGTTGATAAATTTCAATCCAAATATTATGAATATCAATATAATGGCCATGTTAATGAGAACTATAGCCCCATTTACGCGAGTACTTTCCCTTGCCCCTATGAATAAGATCATTGTAAGGGTTAAAATTATGAGAACTGCAGGTAAATTGATTAGGCCACCTGCAAATATTGAAGCAGTTATCATGTGTGGTAAAGTTATTCCAACGGAACTTAGGAGTTCAACAACGTACGATGACCAACCCACTGCCACAGCGGATGCAGATATTAAATATTCGAATATCAGCACCCATCCAATCATCCATGCCCATACTTCGCCCATTGTAACGTATGTGTAGGTATAAACACTTCCGGAAATTGGTAGCATGGATGCAAATTCTGCGTAACAAAGGGCAGTGAAGCTGCATGCGATTGCTGATACTATGAATGATACTATTATTGCAGGGCCAGCAAACTTTG
>JAEZAV010000128.1 GCA_023430285.1 Methanobacteriota archaeon
TTAAGATTATTTAATATAGCATCTACATTATCATAATCGTATCTATTTTTAGATATGTAAACTTTTTTAATCAATACTATTGATAAACTTATCAGTTTCTTTTTAATGTTATTGTTGATGGTATTATTGAATATAATTTTGAATCAAAACATGACCATTTATTTCTTAAAAGTTTCAGAGAACCAAATTATTTGGATGGAACTACAATGAAATCCTTAAAAAAACCTAGGCATGCCGGGATTCTGTTAAAAGTCATGATTGCCATGTTTTTAGTGGGCATTGATTTTTGGTGTTTATCAGGAATATTACTAATCTCACAAAAAATTAGACATGTTGTGCAAGTGTAAAATGATATTAGGTAATAACTATACAAATGCCCATACTAGGCAGAAAAATAATGAAATTAGATCAGTAATTCGAATTTCCAGATCACAACAACATTAAATACCATGTCAACATGATTAAGATTGAGAAAAAGTTACGGATTCAATGAAAAATTATGAACTTTTTAAAACATGTTTAGGATGAATTGGTTATTTTTTTTTAGATTAATAGATTTAAGTGATACAAATGAGGATTTCAATAACTTCTGGAAGGGCTGAAGGCCCAACAAAACTTAACACATTTGATAATGCTTTGTTAAACGCAGGAATAGGTGATGTGAATCTGATAAAAGTTTCAAGCATACTTCCCAAGGATGCTGAGATCGTTCCAGTACCAGAATTAACACCTGGTGACATGATAAATTCTGTTCTTTCCTATGTTTCATCGGATAACGAGGGGGATATAATATCTGCATTTGTGGCAGTTGCAATTGCAGATGAATTTGGGTGTGTTGTTGAAAACACTGGTATAAACAGAAATCCTGACGATGTGAAGGCTGAAGCAGAAGAAATGGCCCGTTACATGGTTGATGTTAGGGGTATGAAACTGAAGGAAATAATTATAGAAGGAAAGAGTCATATAGTAAAAAAACAAGGAGCAGTTGTTGCGGCAGTTGTGTACCTTGATTGAAGTAGTGATGAAAAGTGAAACCCAAGGATATCAAGTTTTGGAGTGAAGTATCTGAAGAGATAATGTTTGAAGCCCATGAAGCTGTCAAACCACTTATTGGAAAAGAAGAAGCAGGCAAAACAGTTAAAATGGGTGCTGATGGCACTCCAACTAAACTGATAGATATCGTTGCAGAGGACAAAGTTGTCGAAGTTTTAAAGAAGACAGGAATACCTGTAACTCTAATAAGTGAAGAAGTGGGTGAACTAAAAATAGGTGAAGGAACATCAGAAGCAGTTTTAGTGGTAGACCCACTTGACGGTACTCGAAATGCCCTGAAAAATATCCCTGCCTATGGAATTTCAATAGCAATTTCAGATGGAAATTTAGAACATGCCTCGGATTTGAAACTATCAGATATTGAACTGGGCTTTGTTAAAAATTTCGCAAACAACGATGTTTACCACGCAGTAAAGGGTGATGGTGCATGGTTGAACAAAGAAAAAATCAGCCCATCCAAAAGAGTGGAAGTGGCAGGTTCATCCATAGGTGCCTATATTTACAGGGCTGACATGTCAAAGATTGACAAACTATGTGCAACAGTTAGGAGCATGAGAATTTTGGGATCTGTGGCAATTGAACTTTGTTATGTGGCAAATGGGACCTATGATGCATTTCTTGACATCAGGGGCAACATGAGGGTCATGGATATTGCTGCTGCAAAGTTAATAATTGAAGAATCCACTGGTCTTGTAACGGATGAAAAATGCAGACCACTGGTAAATGATTTAAATGTTCTCGAGAGAACGTCCATAATAGCATCTTGCAATAAAAATTTTCACACTCAAATAATTTCTATTTTGGGAGGAATTTAAATGCGAATAGGAGTAGTGGCCCGTTTTGATGTTGAAGAAGCAGTTGAAATGGCTGAAAAAATAGTTGAATTTCTCATGGAAAATGATGTGGAAACTTTGATAGATTCTCAGTTGGCAACACATCTAAAACAATACGAAGGCATTGCCTCAGATCTGGATGATATGGATGTTGATATGGTTGTTGCAGTAGGCGGCGATGGAACCATACTTCGGACACAGGGAATAATAAACCACAAAAAAATTCCATTGGTAGGTATCAATAAGGGTGCAGTGGGATTTTTAACTGAAATAGATCCTGAAGATGCTTTAAATGCATTGGAACAGGTTTTAAATGGCGATTATTTCATAGAAAAACGTACACAGCTTAAAATATGCCACAACAAACAACTTCACACAGCGTTAAACGAAGTAGTGCTGATGACACAAAAACCTGCAAAAATGCTTCACATAGAGATAAGCGTGGATGATGAAGTTGTGGAGGAACTTCGAGCCGATGGATTAATAGTAGCTACTCCAAGTGGTTCTACAGCGTATTCCATGTCTGCAGGTGGACCAATAGTAGATCCTCGGGTTGATGCATTTATAATAGTGCCAATTTGTCCATTCAAATTAGGTGCAAGGCCGTTTGTGGTGCCAAACGACAGTGTGATCAAGGTTAAATTTTTACGTAAAGGTAAGAAGGCAGTGGCTGTAATAGATGGTCAGCAGGTCGAAGAAATTGATTACATGGATGAAATCATTTTTAAAAAGGCAGATAACTACGCCTATTTTGTAAGACTCTCCAAAAACTTCTACAAACGGGTTAGGGAAAAACTCCAAGGGGATGTATAGGTCCATGGATTACTTGGTTGTTGACATGACCCATGGTGGACTTATAATCGCTTCAGAATTGTCCCAACTCCCTGAAAATCGGGTATATGCATGGGATATCTACGGAACCCTTGATGAATCCATCATAGAAAAATATTCTTCCAGTAGTTTGGAATTTGTTGATGGAAATTGTTTTAAAGAGCCTGATGATTTAACAGTTGTTAGTCCAGTGCACTGTAATTTACAAAGACATGTTGACATGACTCACCATGATGCTGTAAAGTTTATTTTGAACCACAAAATTAACGTTCCAGTGGTTGAAGTAACAGGTGTTAAGGGAAAAACAAGCGTGGTTTGGATTTTAAAGGAGATTCTTAACCATAAAAAACCATTAGTTTTAAGCAGCTTAGGAGTTGAAGTGTTTGATGGAACAAAATGGTTGAAACTCAAGGGAAACATAAGCATAACTCCTGCAAGTATTATTGAAGCATGGAAACTTGCAGAAAATTATGAAGTAGGAATATGCATATTTGAAACATCCCTTGGAGGAACTGGATTGGCTGATGTAGGTGTTTTAACCAACATTGCAGAGAATTATTCCATAGCAGGTAACTCAAGCAATGCAAGCATAGCCAAGTCCCAAATATTTAAGAGTAAACTGGTGGCATGTGATCAAGAATCATTTGATTCTGAATACTTAAAATATAAAGAAAACACCAACACATTTGGAATTCTTAACAATTCAAAAACCATACCAGATCTAACTGCAACAAATATCAAATACAGCTTCGATAAAACAGATTTTGATGTGCAACTATCCCATTTTAAAACAATCAGCAATGACTTAGTTGAAGGGACGTTTAAACTCAGCACATTTGCACCAGCACCCATCCACATAAACAATGTTCTTGCAGCAGTTTCAGCATCTATGATGTTGGGAATATCAGAAGAAAAGATCAAGACAGGCCTATTACAATTCAAAGGATTGAATGGTAGAACTACAATAAAGGAATTAAATGGTGTTAGAATTGTGGAAGAGATCAATCCGGGGCTCAATGTCACAGCGGTGAAAGAAGCCATCAAAATGATGGAAAATACTGATGATGTTGCTGTGGTTTTCGGAGGAAGATACGGTGTAACTTGTGAGGAGATAGATGAAAATTCTGTTTCGCAAGTATTAAACCAAATAAATGAAGAAACAAAACTAATTTTAGTAGACGAGCTAGGAAAAAATGTTAATAAGCTACTGAAAAGAGATTCTATTTATTACAATAATTTAAAAGATGCTGTAAACTACGCATCCAAAACTAACTCTGATAATATCTTAGTTATTTACAGATCCAATTATTCGGACTTGGAAAAAAGATAATTGTTGATTATTTTGTGTCTATGGTAACATTTATTAAACATATACAAGAATCATTCATTAGGGGATTTAATAAATACTATTCCTGATCACAGTTCAAAATATTACAGAACATACTTTAAATTTGTATCTAATAAATTTTAAGTTCTATAATCAATTTTAATGTGAAGATATTATCATGATGAAATTTCTTACTGGAGATGATTTTTTTGAAGGTTGGTACCCGTGGAAGCAGTCTTGCAACATATCAAACCAAGACTATAATTAATGAACTGTCCATAGTTACAGATGAGAAAATTGATGTAGAAATTATCAAATCTACTGGGGATAAAATACAGAATTCACAGCTATACAATATTGATGCTAAAGGGATATTCACCCGCGAATTAGACGATGCTGTATTGGATGGAACTGTAGATTTCGCAGTACACAGTTTGAAGGATCTGCCAACTGAACTTGAAGGGGACCTTGAAATTGTTGCTGTGCCTGAAAGGGAATCTCCAAATGAAGTTTTAGTTTCCAAGTTTGGATGGGATGAACTGCCCAAGGGTGCAACTGTTGGTACCAGCAGTATCAGAAGGGAAGCTTTCTGTAACCATCATGACAAAGAATTTAATATAAAACCAATAAGAGGAAATATAGATACAAGAATAAAGAAAGTATTCAGTGGAGAATATGATGCTACAATTATGGCTGAGGCTGGTTTGAATAGACTTGGGCTGACTGAATATATTAAGCAAAGGTTTTCAATTGAATATTTTACTCCTGCTGCTGGGCAGGGGGCAATTGCAGTTGTTGCAAGAAGTGATAGTGATGTTAAGGATGATTTACAGAAGATAAATCACCTCAAATCTTTTCAGGAAGTCACTGCTGAAAAAAGGGTGCTTCTTGAAATGGGGGTGGGTTGTCAATCACCTTTGGGTGTTTCTGCAAGAATTAATGAGAATAAACTCAAACTTTGTGCTGTTCTTCTTACTCAGGAAGGAAAAATAGTTTCAAGGGTTATGGTTGAAGGTTCTGCAGATAAAGCCAGTAATTTGGGTTTAAAGGCTGCAAAACTTATGATGGAGGATTATATTTGAATAAGGTGAACGTTGGAGTAATCGGTGTCGGAGCAATGGGTTACAACCATGTTAGGGTTTATTCTGAACTTGAAAATGCTAACTTAATGGCTGTTTCAGATCTAATGCGGGGAACACTGGCAGAAGTTTCAAAGGAATTCAACACAGTAGGTTTTGTTGATTATGATAATATACTCAAGATGCCTGAAATTGATGTTGTAAGTGTTTGTGTGCCTACCACTTACCATTATGATGTTGTTATGGGTGCTATTGAACAAGGAAAACATGTTTTGGTAGAAAAACCTATTGCATTCACCCTTGATGAAGCAAAGGACATGGTCAATGCTGCTCATGATGCTGGAGTTAAACTGGCAACAGGTCATGTAGAAAGATTCAACCCTGCAGTAGATGAGGCTAAACGACTTCTAAATGATGGTGCTATAGGAGAGGTTGTTTCTGCTTCTGCAAAAAGGGTAGGTCCATTCCCTCCGAGAATAAAGGATGTTGGTGTGGCCATAGATCTTGCAATACATGAAGTGGATATCATGTTTTATTTATTGAACAGCCCAGCTTCTAGAGTTTATGCAAACATGGGTAGCAGACTCGAAAAATGTGAATATGAAGATCATGCTGAGATCATGATGAAATTTGAGAATGGTGTGGTGGGTATATTAGAAACCAACTGGCTCACTCCATACAAGAAGAGACAGCTTGAGATCACAGGTGTTGATGGGATTATTTCCATGGACTACATAGATCAGACTGTTGAAGTTTATGGAAAAAATGCACAGAAGGTTGAAGTGGCCCATACAGAGCCTCTTAAGGACGAACTTCAATCATTTTTATCATGTGTAGTTAACGATGAGGAACCTAAAATAACAGGCGAAGATGGTATTCACGCCTTGAAAGTTGTTCTTGCTGCAATGAAATCTGCACAAAAGAAGATCGTTGTAAATATGAATGAATGTTAAGGTGCATAACATGAATGAAAAACTCATAAAACGGGCTTATGAACTGAGAAACAGGGGTTTTACAACAGGAGAAATAGCTGATGAATTGAATGTTTCTAAAGACACTTCAAGATGGCTTATTTTACAGGGTAAAGACAATAAAACCAGTACGGAATCTGAAAAGGCACCAATAGATTTTGCTATTAATTGGAACAGTCTAGGTGGAAGTTCTGTCAGAATGAAATATGTATCTGCAGCTCTAGCAGATATGGCACTCAAATATGGAGAACCCGACGTTATTGTTGGTATCACTGTGAGTGGAATTCCATTTGCAACCATGATGGCAGAGATTCTCGGAGCAGATATTTCTGTTTTCCATCCAATTAAACACAGAAAGATGGAAGAAGATGCCAAGGGTGCTGTGAGTAGTAACTTTGCATCAGTAGATGGCAGAAAAGTTGTGATAGTTGATGATGTTACAACAAGTGGCAGAACCATCAGGGAAGCAGCCAAGGTTTACAAGGATCTTGGAGCAATTCCAATTGCAGTAGTTGTCTTAATTGATAAAGCAGGTATTGCTGAAGTGGAAAATGTGCCTGTAGAATCATTAATAAGTGTCAGCAGGTTGGGATGATATTTCCAACTTTTTTTTATGAAAAATATAGTCTACTGTAGAAATAAATATTAAAAAAAAAGATTAGAGCCTGTATCTTAGTATGGCTCCAACACCACCAAACGCTCTGTAAAGCTGCATCCCTTCTTCAGTTTCTGTTGAAATAATTTCTACTTCCGAACCAACTTCTTCTGCTAGCTCAACAAAATCATCAATGATGTCAACCGTTTCTTCAACCTTCATCTTCTCATTACAGCTAGAACAGGTTTTTTCAGGAATTGATACATCAGACTTCACAGTTTTTTCAGCTTTTGATCCACAAGTTGGACATTCGTAGTTCAACCTTTTGGATTTAAGATCTTCTGAAAGTAAAAGTACTTCCACAGCACCCATCTGCAAATTTTGTCTGACTTCAGCTTCTCCATAGGATGCCAGACCATGTTCATCAATTAATTCTACCAAAAACCTTTGAACCAACTTTTTCTCTCTGACAACATCTATTTCTGTCAAAACATCCATGGACTTTTCCATAACTTCCCTTATACCAAATTCTCCAGTGTACGATGTGTCAACGGTGGTTATTAGTTTGTTCTTTATTTCATGGTGCAAGTAGTCCCCTTCAACAAATTCTTCCTTTGTATGGCCGGGTCCACCAATAATTACTCCCTTAAGATCTTCAACACCTAAAAATGCTTCATTCATATGCGTTCCTATCCTTTTTAAAAATTCGTGTGCTGCAAGATCTATCAGCCTGTCGAATCTTCTCTGGGATTGTCCTCCTGCTTTATGCTTTCCAGGAACACCACTTGTGAGGTTCTTTACGATGTCGATCCTTTTTCCACGCAGGATTGCGATGGTTGCTTCCTTACGATCTATGACTGCAAGTCCGTAGACATCTTTATCCTCAATGATTTCCTGGAGGGGTTTGAGATAAAACGTTGAATCACAGTGGTAAATGTAGGTCTGAACCGGTTCAGGAGGTTCGAACATATATGTTTCCATTTTTTCTGTTCCAGGACCTCCCTTGGGTATCATTCCCACAAACAATACCAAACCCTTTTCTGGAGGTTTGGGAAACAGTTTCATCCTTTGCATTATGACCTCTATTGCAGACTGAACGTTTTTCTTGGTTTGCTTACTTTTGATGTTGGCACTCTGACTAAGTTCTTCACGCATGTGCTTAACAACATCACTTATCTGCTTTTCAGGTGGAATATAAACAGTTACTAATTCTGTACCTCTGCCCTTTTTATCTGCTAACTCTTTAAGGGTTCTTTTTACTTCGTACAGCTCTTTAGATGATACTTCGCTCAAATTTTTTCACTCCTAAATTCTGGAATTAATTTTATATAATAATATATAAAATAGATCTTTTTAAAAATAATGAAATGAGTTCAAACACTTCAACTTACTTATGTTATATCTGTCTAAACTATTTATTATATTAAATTTAATTATCTTTGATGGTGATGAGATGAAGATAGTTGTTACAATAGGCGGTTCAATACTTATTAAGGATCATGATTATAAAAAATTCAGAGATTACGCAAAAGTTCTGAAGAAGTTAAACCAAGATAATGATGTATTTGTTGTTGTGGGTGGTGGAAAAACTGCACGGGACTACATTGGCATTGCCAGGTCCTTGGGAGTTTCTGAAGCCATGTGTGATGATGTTGGGATCGAAGTCACAAGGTTGAATGCAAAACTTTTAATTGCAGCACTTGGCAAAGACGCATACCCTGATGTTCCACACAACTTTAGAGAAGCATTAACCTACGCAAATTCTGGGAACATTATTGTAATGGGAGGAACTGAACCTGCTCACAGTACCGATGCTGTTGGAAGCATACTTGCGGAGTTTGTGGGTTCAGATCTGCTTATAAATGCCACATCTGTGGATGGGCTTTACAACAAAGATCCAAACAAATATCCTGATGCTGTGATGTTTAAAGAGGTTAAACCATCCAAAATGATGGAGTTAATGTCCCACAACGATGTTAAAGCAGGAACTTATGAATTTTTTGATATGACAGCCATACAAATCATTAAAAGGTCGAGTATTAAGACCGTGATAGTTAATGGTGAAGATCCACAGAATATTTTAATTGCAAACGAAGGTAATATTGGAACCACAATTATTCCAGAATAAAAAATTTAAAGATTAACGAGGTAAAAAAATGACTGATCAACACAAGCACTGTCCAGTGTGCCAAAAACCAATACCACTTTCTGAAAGATTTTGTTCACCAAAATGTGAACAGATCTACATGGAAAGACAAAATAAAGTCGCAAAAACTAAAAAAATGCTCTACGTATTATTTGCAGTATTTATTATAGTCTATCTGTTATTCGCATTAAGGGGACAATTAGGATTTTAATACCTAAAATCACCCTAAAATTCTATTTTTTTTAAAATAAATAAAGATTTGGGCATTTTACAATGTTACGCCCATATCAAGCTGTTCTGTAAGCTCTTTATACCTGTTTCTTATTGTAACTTCTGTCACACCAGCTATATCTGCAACGTCTCTTTGGGTTTTTCTCTCTCCAAGGAGTACTGATGCTATGTAGAGTGCTGCTGCTGCAACTCCTGTCGGACCTCTGCCTGATGTGAGACCTTTTTCCATGGCTTTTTCAATTATTTCGATAGCCTTGGATTGTACTTCTCCTGAGAGGTTCAGTTCACTTGCAAACCTTGGTACATAATCCACAGGGGATGTAGGTGGTAGTTTGATGTTGAGTTCTCTTGTTAAAAACCTGTAGGTTCTTCCAACTTCCTTTTTACTCACCCTAGATACTTCTGCTATTTCATCCAAGGTTCTTGGAACGTTACATCTTCTGCATGCGGCGTAGAGTGATGCTGCAACTACTCCTTCGATACTTCTTCCCCTGATGAGTTTGTTTTCAACGGCGTTCCTGTAAACAACTGAAGCTGCTTCACGAACACTTCTTGGAAGTCCCAGTCTTGAGGAGTCCCTATCGAGTTCGGAAAGTGCAAATGCGAGGTTCCTTTCGGTGGCTCCGGAAATTCTGATTTTTCTCTGCCATTTTCTGAGCCTATACCACTGGGCACGGTTTCTTGCAGGAATATCACGACCGTAGATATCCTTGTTCCTCCAGTCGATCATGGTGGAAAGTCCCTTGTCGTGAATGGTGTAAGTTATCGGTGCACCAACTCTGGTCCTTTTATCACGCTGTTCATGGTCGAATGCTCTCCATTCTGGGCCCATATCAACGATGTTATCATCAATCACGAGTCCGCAGGCACCACAAACTACTTCGCCCCGTTCATGATCGTTGATAAGTTTTTCGGATCCACATTCTGGGCATTTAGTTTCTTTTTTCTCAATTTCAGAAACATCCTGTTTCATCTGTTCTTTTTCAGAAACTTCAGGTTCTGAAATGCCCTCATTTACAACTTCATGTTTCAATTCTTCTTTCGTTTCCTTCGCCCCCGCTTTTCAATCTTTTTTGAAGAGGGAATGTACAAGTCTTTTCCAATTAATTTTTCAAGGTTCCTTGAATTTTTAGCAAAAACTTTTACAGATATATACTGACCTTTAGTAGGACCAAAAACATCATAAACAGTACCAAATTTTTTGTTGTCTTCTGTGTAAACAGGCAGACCAAAACCTGGAGTTTGATTTGATTTTATAATTATTCTGTTTCTGTTGGAAATATGCGAAATTTTACCCAATTGCTTCATTTGTCGACCCATTTGTTATTTTGTTTAATCCCTCTAAACCGAAACTTTTATATATTGATAACTAACCTGAACTAGTATATATAGTTTGCGATAGTTTTAAAAAGGTAAGTATATCGAATTGCAGAACTTTACACCTCTATTTAGGGCTTGTTTTAGTTAGAGGGGCTTCTATCTTTTTTTGCCAAAAGCTTTCCATAGTAGGCAGTTGCAATGATGCCCACACCAGTTGGCATCAAGAAACTTACCACACGATCAATTAAACTGGCAGCAATCACCACATCTGCAGGAACTCCTACAACTAAAAATAAACCTACCATTGTTACTTCACGAAGTCCTAAAGCTCCGGGTATTGTTGGTAATATTGTTATAAGGATGGCTATGGTGTAAATGATGATCATGGGGATAACTGGGGGGTAGGATCCAACCGCAGCAAAACATAGGTACATCCTCAACATGTCAGTTCCCCACATCAAGAAAGAAATTGAAAGACCCAGTACGAACATTTTATGATCCTGCAAAACTGTTGCAAAACCTGTAGAAAATCTTTCAACGTAGTACTGTATTTGTTCGCTCACCGCTGAGAATGTGGTTTCTTTTTTGGTTAGTTTCAGTGCGTATGGGAAGATGGAACGTGCTATTGAAAGAATTATTCTTTCTGCAATCTCTCGTTTTACACCCACATAAATTAAAAGCCCGAAAAAAGCCATCGTAACAATGATAAGCAAACTGATAAAAATTGTACTCCAAAAACCAATATGCCAGGTTGAGATCATGTAGATGGCAAAGGCTGACACCAGAACAAATGGAAAAAATTCAAAAACACGATCTGCACTTGCAGAAACAAATGCAAGGTCGAATGATATTTTTTCAAACTTACTGAGAAGATAAGCTCTCATGGGTTCTCCACCAGCAGCACCTGGGGTGATGTTGTTCCCGAAGAGACTCGCGAACATCATTACAAAAAGTTTACTGAAACCTGGAGACTTATCTATGACCTTCAAAATTAGTGACCAACGTTCTGTCCACATGCAGATCAAAATTATCTCTAGCAAAATGGCTATTGCGATAATTTGGAGATTCGCATCTTTTAAAACATTTATAATATCTTGTAAGCCCACTGCAACTGAAATAATGAATATAATTAGTATACCAATTACTATGGCTATCAATATTCCCCATTTATGCTCGCGTATAAATTCGGCAGTGGTCTGCATTTTAGAAAATATTTCGTTGTTCGTATATCAAGTTATCCATCTTAAAATAAAAATAAAAAAAATAAGGTTTTTATCAATCAGGGAATTATTTATTCATTCCTAATATTTCCATGAAAGATATGTTCTGATTTAGTTTGGAGCTGATTTCAGTTTCGTTACTCACTATTTTCATAGCTGCTTTCATGACCTCTGGAACCATTTCTTGGTCCACACTCACAACTCCGCATTCATCTCCTATAATGAGGTCTCCCGGTTTGATGATGGTATCTTCAATTGTGAGGTTTACGTTGATTTCACCCTCTGTCAGAGGTTTTCCAGCGTTTGGAACTACATTTCGAGAAAATACTGGGTATTTCAAACTTTTTATCCCTGCACTGTCTCTACTTGCACCAATAACTACTGTTCCTGAAAGACCATGTATTTGGGCGGCTGCAGATGCTAATTCACCCCAAACAGCAGTTTGATCATCTTCACAACTTATTACCAGTACATCTCCCTTTTTGGCACTATATATTCCTTTGATTACAGTACCCCAATCATTGGAAGATGTTTTAACGGTTGTAGCTCTTCCAATAATTTTGAAATCGTCAATTGGTTTTATATTTACTAAAACTCCATTTTTTCCTGTTAGCTTGGTTAAAGCATCTGAAAACTGTGATGTTGTAACATCAGGATATTCAGGTTCTTCAGAAGATTTGGAAGCAAATTTTTTTAAAAAGGTGTCTGGAGAAAGTTTTTGCTTTCCATCCATTTAATCAGTCCTGAGGTGTTGTAACTTCTTCAATTATTTTTTTTCCTGCCACAACTTCATCCACACTGTGGATTGAACCACCATACTCTTCAATTGCTTGTGTGATAACATCGTAGTCTAGGTCATCACCTTGCATGGTAACCTTTATGTTCTCAGTTTCCTTGTCTATTTCTAGGAGCGTGATATTTACACCCTCTACTCCATCAATTTCACTTAAATATTTAGCAAACGTGGGAATTATTGGTTCATGTGGTTTCAATATGTCCAGAACTATCCTAATAAGGCCTTTTGCCACTTTAATTTCCTCCGATTTTTTTTAACTATGATGTTAC
>JAEZAV010000138.1 GCA_023430285.1 Methanobacteriota archaeon
TTGATCCCATTTCAATGCCGGTGTTTAGTGAAGCCAAGGTATCTTCTGAGTAGAGAGGATCCCTCAAGGTGGATTCACCATCTGCCAGAAATGCCATTAAAAATGCTCGGTGTGAGTAGCTCTTGGATGGTGGAGCTTTAACAGTACCAGTAATTTCATTGGCAGCCTGAACAGTTAGATCCATCAGATCACTATCTCCATAACAATGTCCATTTCATCGGAGTGGATGATTTCTACCTTCTCACCAGAACTTCCGACTATCTCCTTACGGGTGGTGATGTGTTCACCTGTTATTTTCAGGTCATCCACTATGATCTCTCCCTTTTCTTCAATTTCCCTGAATATTTCATCTGGATCCCCCGAACTCAGATACTTCACCACAGTTGGTGCGTCCTTTTTAAATTGTGGCCCAATCAGTGACATGACAGGTGTGATTTCAACAACCTTTTCCTGTACATCTGGTTTTCCCATTTCAATTTTAAGGTCGTTAATTCGCATGGTTCCAATAATATCAGAATCAAGTTCGATTAGATCCTCAAACAGGTTTTCATCCGTGGTGTAAATGGTTAAATGTTTTATTGGTGTGTTTAAAGGTCTTTTAGTTGATGCCTTAAACCTTCTAATATCTCCTATAACTTTAACGCCCTTATCTCCAAGTTCCTCTGATCCCTTGTCCATGAGAACTTTCAGGGGTTCTGGCCATGAAGATTTATGAATACTTTCACATTCTTCATCCAGATACTGATTAACTTCTTCTGTGAAGTGTGGTGTGATTGGTGCTAAGAGTTTGAGTGAAGTTGAAATCACGGTTTTTAGGGTGTGTCGTGCAGCATCCTTTGATTCCTGTAGATCTTCTGAATCAGCATACAAACGGTACTTGACTGCTTCGATGTACTCATCACAGAAGTCATGCCATACGAATGCTTGTATCTTATTTCTGGCATCTGCGAAGTTGTAGTTGTTTAGATGGTCTGTTACATCAGCCACAAGGTAGTTGAGTTTTGAAAGTATCCATCTGTCCATTGGATTTCTGATGTTGAATTCCACGTTGTCAACATCGTAGTTGGCTATGTGCATGTTTATGAATCTGAATGCATTCCAGAATTTTCTGAGGAATTTATAACCATTTTTAACATCTTTCCAGTCAAATGGAACATCTGATCCTGGGACACTGTTTGCAGACCAAAGTCTCATGGCATCTGCTCCGTACTCCCCAACAACTGCTTCAGGTGCAATTACGTTTCCACGGGATTTACTCATTTTATGGCCATCTTCACCGAAAACCATCCCATTAATAATAATCTTATCAAAGGGTCTGGAATCTGTGAGGGCTTTACATCTTAAAATGGTATAAAATGTCCATGTTCTTATAATATCATGTCCTTGTGGCCTTAAATCTGCTGGGAAATAATTTTTATACTCTGGTTCAGGCCATCCTGCAATCACCATAGGAGTTATTGAACTGTCCATCCATGTGTCAAGAACATCTAATTCTCCAGTAATATCGGTAGATCCACATTCACATGGGTTTTTTGGTTTTTCTATTGAAGGATCCACTGGAAGATCCTCAGGTTCAGGAAGTATAATTTTTCCACAACTGTTACAGTACCATACAGGTATGGGTGTTGCAAAGAGTCTCTGTCTTGAAATACACCAGTCCCAGTCCATGGAACCTGCCCAGTTCTGGAGTCTGATTTTCATGTGTTCAGGTATCCAGTCAATTTCGTCTGCAGCTTCAAGTGTTTTAGATTCAAGATCCTTTACAGCCACAAACCACTGTTTCTTTACAAGTATTTCAATAGGGGTTTTACATCTCCAACACTGGCCCACATTTTGATCTACTTGTTCCTGTTTAACAAGACATCCATCACTGCCCAGATCATCAATTATTGCAGCCTTACACTCTTTAATGGTCATTCCAGCATATTTGCCTGAAACATCTTTCATAAGGCCCTTTTCATCAATAGCCTCAATAACATCGAGTTCATATCTGTTTACCCATGTAGCATCAGTTTTATCACCAAAGGTACATACCATTACAGCCCCTGTTCCAAATTCAGGGTCTACATCTGTATCTGTTATTATTTTGACCTGGCGTTTGTAGAGAGGAACCTCAACCATTTTCCCCTCAAGATCGTTGTATCGTTCATCGTCAGGATGCACAACAACAGCCACACAGGCGGACAAAAGTTCTGGTCTGGTGGTTGCGATCATAACCTTTCCATCTCCTTCTGCCTCATAAAATTCCAGGTAGTTTAGATAGGTTTGGTTTTCGTTATAATCTACTTCTGCAAATGCTATGGCTGTTTCACAACGAGGACACCAGTTCACAGGATGTACTGCTCTGTATATTAATTTTTTATTGTAGAGTTTGAGGAATGAAAGTTGGGTCTTGGCACGGTACTCTGGAGTCATGGTAACAAATTCCCTTGACCAGTCCTGTGAAAATCCTAGTCCCTGCATTTGTTCCTTCATCTGTTTGATGTTGGTTTTTGTGAGGTCAATACACATATTCCTGAATTCATCCCTAGGAATATCATTCTTTTTAATTTCATGAATTTCTTCAACCTTAACTTCGGTTGGAAGTCCGTGACAGTCCCATCCTTGTGGAAACATGACATCATAACCATTCATCCTCATATAACGGGCAATGATATCGATGAATGTCCAGTTTAACACGTGTCCAATATGTATTGAACCAGTTGGATATGGGGGTGGTGTGTCTATAATGTACCTTGGTCTGGATCCATCCCCAATAAACTTGTACAACTCATCTTTCTGCCATTTACTCTGCCACTCAGTTTCCTTCAAGTGATCATAATCTGCGGGTATGTTATCGTTGTTCATCTAATTCTCCTCTAAATGAAGTTTAAAATAGGATTAAATAAAATTTAACCGGAGTAAAATAAACTCCCCTAAACTCATGTCATTCATATAAACTCTGAATATAATTGGTATAATCATATTATAAACCATGAAATACTATAAGTCTTTGCACAGTTGTAGATAATAATTTAATTGACAATTATTTAATAATATTTTTTTTGTAGAATACAATTTTTACACCAAACTAAACAAAGGATTCCCATTAAGAATACATTTCTTTTTTATCAAATAATATTATAAAAAAATTTCATGGAAAAATTTATTATTTAAGTTGAATATAGATTAATAAGACTGAAATAGAACAGTTTTTGGTTGGAGAGTAATTTAATGGGTGAAAAAACAGGTGAAATAAAGGGAAAATCAAAGGAAATTGAAGGTGAAGTAAAGGGAAAGGTTAAGGAAGTTGAAGGAGAAATTAAAGGGAAAACTAAGGAAGTTGAAGGTAAAATTAAGGGTAAACTTTCAAAAGACTAATTACTCCAAGTGGTGATATGAAATGACAGATAAAGATGTGGAAATTAAAACCGAAGAAGAAATTAATAACGAGGAAGATGAATCAAAACGCATTCCATCTGAAAGTGTATTAAGCGATATAATATCCTCCATAAAAGAAAAACAAGAAGATCTGGGTAAAAGTCTGTCAGATTATTCGAAATCCCTACAAAAACCCCTTGCAGACATCATAGAAACTGATGATGCCCTCAAAGTAGTTACCGACCTGCCAGGTGTTAAAAAGGAAGATGTTGAAGTGAACATATCCGAAGACTCCCTGGAAATCGTTGCAAAATTTGATGATGAAATAACAGAAGAAGGCACCAACTACATAAAAAGAGAAAGAAGCTACGGAGAAACAACACGAACAATAGCACTGCCTGAAAAAATTGATACAAAAAAGGCATCAGCTAAATTTAATGATTCTGTGTTAACTGTTGAACTTCCAAAGATTAAAGAAGTGAAACACAAGGTAAACATAGATTGAAAAGGTTTCAAAACAAATTAAACCTACATTTTTTCTTCTTTTCCATCTTTAAACTGAAATCTATACTTATTTTAACCACTTAGGTGAGCAGCTTACATTAGATTATCTGCTAAATCATGAATTAAATTATAATAGTCTTAGACTCCAGCTTAAACAGTGCCATTGAGTGGTATGGTCCTAAAAAAATGGATTGTGGTTTCTTTTTTACTCCACAATCCTGACTTCCTGTACTGGAGGCTTTCCAAGGGCTCTGGCTATTATAATGGTTGCAATAACTGCTATTATGGTAATAATGACTGCATATATTAGTAAACCAGTTATGCCGTTACCTTTGGGCATGAACTGAAGAATTATGGCTTTAATGGCGTCGTTCCAAGCCAATGCAGCAATCAATCCAAAGGCCACAGTCATCAAAGTAGAAATTGTTTGGGCTACCTGAGTTTTAACTTCTTCTGTTTTTTCCTTCATTCAAATCCTCTCCAAAACTTAATAATAATATTCTATTTTGAAAATCATATATATCTATGTAAATAAAGGAAACAATAGGCTGAACCACACTGCATATGGTCTTAAAATATAATTTATAACCATTAAAATTGAGATTACAGATAATTAAACTAAAACAAAGTGATTTTTAAATCCACATTTCAAGTACAATTCCATGCTTAGGAACTTATTTTGAATTTAAATGTATAATTTGCCAGTAAATAGTTTCCAGCCCGATCCTTCACAGCCTTTGCTGGAATGGTAAGTGAGTACCAAGTGTTGATCTTTCTATTGTTCACCCTCAAGTTGATGGTGTTCCCACTTATGGATGAGTTTAAGGTTAGATAAGTTCCGGTGGAAATATTTTTAACACGAATTTTGTTGAAGTGAATGTAGGGTGCAATGGCTTCAGAAAATTGGATTTTAATGGGTGCTGTTCTTGGAAAACCAGTCTGCATGTTGGATGGTGTTGTGTGAATAACCCTTAAAACAGTTTTATTTATTGTGTAATTTTGTGTGTATACATTTGAAGGGTTACCTGCAAGATCCACACCAAAGTACTTGAGCACAGTATTTTTTGAGATAATAATGGGTCCAATGTACTTCTGACTTTTATTTGAAGGTTTAGTTCCATTTAAAGTGTAATAAACAGTTCCAAATTCATTCATATTTATAACAACAGTTTTATTGATGTTGTAAATTCCACCGGCAGGTGTGACACTCAAATATGGAGATTTAGTGTCCACTGTGAACATTTGACTGTATATTATCGATGGATTTCCTGCCATATCCACTGCCAAGTATTTGAGGGTGGTTGTGTTGTTTATGGTTATTGGTTGGGTGTACTTGTTGCTGGATGTTGTTGGTGTTTCTCCGTTTAGTGTGTAGTACATGTTTCCTGCTTCGTTCATTGTTAAAACGACAGTTTGAGATTTATTGAATATTCCTCCAGCTGGATTTGAGTAGGCTTTAGGTGGTGTAACATCGATATAATAATTTTCAGTGTACACTGGAGAAATGTTTCCTGCTAGATCCAATGCAAAGAACTTCAAAACAGTATCTGAATTGAGGGTGATGGGATAGGTATAGACAAGGCTCATGTCTGGATAATTTCCATTGATTGAATAATAAATTTTACCATCCTCATTCATATTCAAACTCACCCTTTGTACCCTGTTGTAGAGTCCACCCTTTGGATTGGCTGATGCATTTGGAGAAATATAATCCAAAGTATAAATCTGGGTGTAAATTACAGAGGGATTTCCCACCTGATCCACGGCTAGGTATTTGAGGGTGGTTGTGTTGTTTATGGTTATTGGTTGGGTGTACTTGTTGCTGGATGTTGTTGGTGTTTCTCCGTTTAGTGTGTAGTACATGTTTCCTGCTTCGTTCATTGATAAAACGACAGTTTGGGATTTATTATATTTTCCTCCAACTGGATCACAGGATACTGTGGGGGGTTGATCGTCTAAAATCCATTTAACACCGTCGATCCAACCTGTATCGTTCCCATCAAAACCGGAATCATCCTTCAGATAGGTCCAATTTAGTGTGTGAACTCCATTTCCTATTATTGTATAGCTTAAATAATACCAATCAACATCTCCACTTATTGATGTTTGGTTGATCCCATCTACAGCAAAAACTAATTTATCCTTGTTGAGTTCTGATGAGACCTTCCACCAGAAACTAATGATGCCGGGACCAGTTACTGATGTTTGGATCCATGTCCTCTGGTTATCATTAATAAATCCTGCCTGTGCAGAGCTTGAACCATCGTGTGAAACACCAGTTTGTGAGATCCAACCTGTAGATGTTCCCCCATTAAGATCTCCATTTGTGGCCCAATTTAATGTACTGTTAACTGCATCATTCAAACTGCCTGAAGATTTTCCGATTATAGCGTACCTTCCAACCATGGTGTTTCCAACGTACGCTAAGTTGTCCACAACAACACCAGTGTTCATAGAAGAATAATTGTAACTGTTAGGATTTGAAAATGGATTAAAAACTGAGCCATTCACGTAGTAATCTCCAGCATCAGCATAGCCGCCATTGGCTCCAGATTCAATTTCACTCAAACCATCGGCCTCCATTAAACTCAGTAGCTTGTGATTTGTGTATGAATTATCATAGAGATAATCAGTTCCATTGGAATTTAAAGTAGCATCAACGTGCCAAATTAATATTCCATCGTTAGGATAATCATCTGGCCAACCTGATCCACTATCAGTTCCCTTGTAATTCAATGGGTCGTTACCAGCACCACGTTCTCTGTACTGTACCATGAAATATTCCTGGTAAGGATTTGTAATTGTTCCAGGCATGATAATCAATGCATCGGTTGATGTTCCAGATGGATTTAAAGCAATTTTTTTAGTTCCTGAACTTACAACCTGTGGATTTATCCAGCCTAAAATGTACTTGGAAAAGCAGTTATGATCTCCCCAGTTACTGTCCATCATATCCAATCCTCCAACACCACCATCGGGCCCAGTGCTTCCATCGTAATCATAATAATCTGGTAAACCCAGTAAGTGACCTGTTTCATGAATATCTGTCCTAATGGAATCTGATGGGCTTAACTGGGCACTGTTGGAGTACCAGCTCCACACGAATTTATTAAATTTTTTACCATCAACAGTTAACGATGAATTGGATTCTAAGTTAGATTGATATGCCCACCAAAAATTTGCCCAACCATTGTCTGGACCAGTCCATTTAACAAATAAACTATCAATGTAACCGTTGTTATCATTGTCGAACTGTGTGAAATTGGCCCCATGATTATGGTAGTAGTTCACTGCCTCCCTTATCAGGGCTTCATTCCCAATCCCGAAATTTCCAGAACTTGAAAGGTTGGAGTAGTAACTTCTTACGTGCGATGCGGTGTACCAACCGTAAACAGTTCCTGTTATATTGAGTTTACCGTATGAAGAGCGAAGATAATAGTTTCTCAAGCTTTCGTAGGGATAGTTGTTGGAAGTTCCATTCCCAAAAAATTTAGAATCTGCCTGTGCAACTGTTTCATTTACACCGTGAAGGTAGTCTGGAAAGTCTATCAAGATCACTGGAACCTTAACATTGCCTGTTGAAGGTAAACCGCCCCTCCAATTTAGGGGAACATTGGAGTATGAATTTCCAGATGTGCCACTTGAAGAGCCAACAGATTTGGCCTTGGAAGTTTGGCTACTCACTGTTTTAATTCCATGTTTTTTGTTAAATTTTTCAACTAAAACTGGATCAAACTGATTATTCTCCAGTTTAGTGGCATTTGCAATCCTTGCACTGTAACTGCCATCCTTTTTGTAATTGCTTATCTGCTGTTGGGTTGGTGGATCCAGTGCATATGAAACCTGAGAAAAAGTTAAAATTCCAGCAAACATCAAAACCATCAATGTTAAAACTATTTTCCTATTAAAACTCAAAGATAACACCCAAACCCTTTAAATTTTACCACATACAAGATTTCTAAACACCAGTTTATGGACATGGTTACGTTAATAACTGTTATTTTAGTTTATCATATTAAATCTACCTAAATTTAATTGTAAATGTTTGTAGGAATAACGGGTTTAACATGGCTAAACTCATTGTTAAAAGCACATCTATGCTGATAAAACTTTTAATCTTTAAAGATATTTAATGTAGTACAATGCTTTAATCATCATCATTTTCTTGGGATTAGTTGGGTTTTTATGGAGGGAAAAACAAAAGATGGGTATTGATCCCAGATCAATAATATTTAGGTTAACAAGATACGAGTTCAATTATGGGACTGAAGTGAATATCAAAACTTATAACCCAAATTTTAGTTGGGGATGAGCTCAAATAGATAACAATGGATTGAAAGTAAGAAAAATTGTTCAAGCGTGGTTTTTTTAATGGAAATGACATGGTTTTACATCGCAGTTTTCCTAGCACTCAGTGATGAAATACACAGCAGAATAATGTGGGGCGTGTTTGCAGACTTTTACATCCTCCTTGCCGGTGTTATAAAGGAAAGTGTAGCATCCAACATAAGACTCTGGATAGTACACGAGAGTATGGAAGCATTTTTCCACTTTGTTATTCTATCACTGGTCTTCCTATCACTAGAAATAGGATTACTGGCAGCTTTGATACACATGTTGGTGGATATTTATCATGAAATATCAGGAATAGAACTCAATCCATTGGGCCATAGATGTTTGCATTTTGTTATAGAGTCCATATTCTTCATTGTGATTTTTGCAGCGGGAGTTCCTGCCTAAAAACCAAAACAAAATTTATCTATTTTTTTAGTTAAAAAAAATCTACAATGAACTTTGAAAAACTTAAATGTGGATCAAATTAATAATTAAATTTCATTAGAAATAACAAATAAAATTAAATTGATTATCATAAAAAAAATTATTTGAATTATTATTTAGGATGATATAATGCCAGTTATAAATTTCAGCTACGAATACTTCAACAAGGTCCTGGGAGAGGAAATTCCAAGGAAAAAATTAATTGAATTGCTTCCAATGATTGGAAGTGATATTGAACACTACGACGATGAAAATGTTAAGGTGGAATTTTTCCCGAACAGACCAGATTACTACAGTGTAGATGGAATAGCTAGAACAGTCAGGGGATTTTTGGGCATTGAAACTGGAATACCTGATTATAAAACATCTAAATCTGGCTACTCCATGACTGTGGATCCAGAATTAGAACAGATCAGACCATTCACATCCTGCTGTATTGTTGAGGGTATATCCATCGATGAGGATGGTTTAAAGGACATCATGGACTTTCAAGAAGATCTTCACTGGGTGCTTGGACGTGACAGAAAGAAGGTTGCTATAGGAATCCACAACTTGGATGTGCTCACACCCCCATTCAATTACATAGCAGCAGACCCTAAAGAAAATTCATTCGTAGCCCTTGAAACCACAGAGGAACAAAATCTCGATGAAATCCTTTTCAACCATAAGAAGGGCAAAAAATACTCCCACTTAATAGAAAAATTCGATAAATATCCATTAATTAAAGATTCAAAGGGCAACGTCCTATCAATGCCACCAATAATAAATGGTGAATTAACAAAACTCACAGAAAACACTGTCAACGTTCTCATAGACGTAACAGGAACAGATGAAAGGGCAGTCAACTTCGCATTAAACATCATTGCAACTTCCTTTGCAGAAGCCGGTGGAAAGATAAAAACCATAGACATGGTTTACAAGGACAAAACAGTTGAAACACCCGATTTAAGCTCTAAAATCATGAATGTGAACATTAAAACGGCTGAAAAACTGTTAGGGGTAGATCTTGATGTTGATTCTGTGGTGGAAATGCTTGAACGTGTTAGGTTGGGGGCAAAAGTCCTGGACAATGAAACAGTGGCATGTGAAGTGCCGGCCTACAGAATAGATATTCTACACGAAGTAGACATCATAGAAAACATAGCAATAGGACACTGTATCAAAAAAATAGAACCTGAACTGCCGGAAATATCAACCATTGCCTACCCTGACAACGCAAGATTGTTTGAAAACAGGGTTAGGGAAATAATGATAGGAATGGGTTTTTACGAGGTAATGAGTCTCATGCTCACAAGCGAAGATGAGCACTACAAAAACCTCAGATTAGACGAGGATGAGCATGTCATGGTTTCCCAACCAATATCACAGGACAGAACCATGATAAGAAAAAGTCTTATAAATGGTTTGATGGAATTTTTAGAGGATAACAAACACGAAGAACTTCCACAGAAAATCTTTGAAGTGGGAGATGTGGCCTACATCGATGAAGCTGCAGAAACAGGAACCAAAATAATTAAAAAAATAGCCTGTGCAGTGACACATTCAACAGCCAACTTCACAGAGATAAAATCAATAACAGATGCATTTATACTTAACTTGGGACTTAAAATGGAAATAGAAACCTTCGATCATCCTGCATTCATCAGGGGAAGATGTGCAAGGGTTGAAGCCACAGGTGAAGCTGTTGATGGTTCTGTAGTAGGATACTTTGGAGAGGTTGATCCAGAAGTTATAACCAATTTCGAACTAGAATACCCGGTTGTAGCATTTGAAATGGAGTTTAAATCCTAAACACTAACTCCTAACCATTTTCTTTTTTCTATATTTAACTCTAAATAAATAATTACAACTATGTTACTATTATTTCTAAATAACAGCCTACAAGATGATATTTGATCACTAAAATGGCTATTTTTGTCCATTCAAATTGTAACTCTAAAATTACTACAATTTGGTTAATTGAATTTATTTACTGTAATCTTTTATTAGTGCCCTAATTTGGGAAATGATTATCAAAATTAAAATTAAAATTTAATGAAGGACTGTGACTATGATATTTCGTGTTCTTGGTCCGTCGAGTTCGATGAAAAATATGCTCTGCCATGTTCCAAGTTCCATCCTCCCATTTTCCACGGGCACATTCACACTGTTACCAAGTAATAGGGATCTGAGGTGGGAATCTGCGTTGTTATCAATTCTATCATGCTTGTAACCAGCTTCATCTTCAACAATTGTTTTTAGCAAATTCTTAAAATCTTCAACTAGCCCGGATTCATTCTCGTTTATCACAATACCCGAGGTAGAATGTTGGCTGAACAGGTTTACAAGCCCGGTTTTAACACCGGATCCAGCTAGAATAGAATTTATACCAGAGCTGATGTCAACAATTTCAAGTCTTTCACTAGTCTTAACTTCGAAAACTCTTTTGTACATGAAAAATAACAACCTTTAAAGCCAATTATATGAATCCATCTTAGCTATTTACCTCTTAAAAACATAATTGAAGGTATATCCATTAGTTCATTTGAATTGGGTTCCTATGTCGTCGTTGTTTACAATACGTTCGCAGTAGTAACATCTGAGAATTAGTGGATTTTTATCTATGACTTGAAACTTGGTTTTCACTGGTTCAGGTGTGTTTGTGATACAGTTAGGATTTGGACACTTTAATATTCCTTTGACATTGTTAGTAAGCTTTACTTTTCCTTTATCTAAAATTTCATAATTTCTTATTATGTTTATTGTGGCGTATGGTGCTATGAGTGCAATTTTATCCACTTCGCCAGATTTAAGTTCCCTTCCCTCTATTTTAACAATGTCTTTGGCAAACATCTGGGATGATTTAACATTCATTGCAATGGTTACAGAGGTATCTTTATTTGGAAGTCCTAATATTTTAAGAACATTTAAAGCTTTGTTTGCAGTTATATGATCGATAACTGTGCCGTTTTTAATGGGTTTGACCTTGAGTTCCCTTGGAGTTTTCATGGAAATTACCAAACAGATTTTTTTATTATATACACTTCGTTGTAAAATTTAAATCCTTGACAAATGGAAGTATAGTTTAGGATTTGAATCTTCTATATTGATACTATTTTTTTAAGAATATAAATCTTGCATGAAACTGAAATTCTCAATTTAGGGTATTGAAACTTTTTATGAATTCATGTTAAAAAGACAAGTATATTCTGGTTACTATGTATGCCACGTATACGCAGATGAGTACTGCTCCACCGATCCTTGATAATTTTGATTTCCGTTAACTTAAAAGTATTAGAAGTGCAGTTACGCCTATCATTACAGGAGCATCAAAGCTTACAGCAAGCTTGTCCACAGGAATGGTCATGAAAAGTGATGGTATTCCAATACCAATGAGAATGTTAAATATGTTACTTCCCAAGACCGTACCAATTGATAGGCTGTGCATTTTCTTCATGGCAGATCTGAGGGTTACAACAAGTTCAGGCAAACTGGTTCCTATTGCAAGGGCAAATAAACCCATAATAATCTGTGGCACACCCGTTAATTCTTCTATTTCCACACCACTGTAAAATAATCTGCTACCTATTATTAAACCTGCAAGACCAGCAAGACTGATTAGAATATTTTTGTTTCTGGATCTACCACTTACAATAACATCCTCAACTAAAACATTTCCAGTACCCGATATTTCAGGTTTCTCAGATTCAGTTGATTCTTCTTACTGGAGAATTTGATTTTTTGTTCTGTGACTTAATGAGGATGTAGAGGTAGATGATGTAAACAACTATTAAATACAACACCAACCACTCTTGTAATATCATTGAAGAGAAGCATGAATATGAGGAGGATAACAGCTGTTAAAAGGTCATTAAACCATCCCTTTTTAGTTCTTCCTTTTTAATGAAGATGTAACCCGCGCCAATGAAGATATACCAAGAATTCCTGCGATGTTCCATATGTTTGAGCCTATAACAACTCCAACACCAATATCGGGATTTCCAGAAAATACAGCTATCATTGCAGATCCAAATTCAGGCAGTGAAGTACCTATTGCAGAGGCAGTTACTCCTAATATTATCTGAGAAATTCCAAGGGACTCACCTACTTCAACCAAACTATCAACAAATATATCAGCTGATTTTATAACGATAATCAGTGCAACTATTAAAATTACTATGTAAATAATTAAATCAATCCTGTGAATGCTCCTTTGAATTAATTCATTTTAACATTATTATGAGTATTATTATTAACAAGGTTGTATCAAGATTGAATTTATTTGTAAACTTTTAAAAAAAGGTATTTAGTTTTAAAAAAATTTAAAGAAAAGGGTTTAAAAAAAAATTATTTTTTACCCTTTTTCCCTTTCTTCTTTTTCTTAGGTTTCTTACCAACTTCAGATGGTTTAGATCTGCTGGTTTTTGTTTCCTTCTCTTCTTTCCTATCTTTACCCAGAAGAAGTTCTATGAATTTTGCGTACACAGGTCTGGTGATGAATATTCCTATTAGCACACCTAGAATGGTTGTGAATGCGAAACCTGATAGAAGACCAATACCTGTAGCTCCTCTTGAAAATCCTACATAGGCTAAAGGAAGCATGGCTGCTATTAAAGTAGCTGCTGATGCAAAGATAATGAAGAAAGCGTTGTTTATCTTAAACTTAAGCGCTGTTCTTGTTCGCTTCGTCGCTATTCCCTTCTTAAGCACTTCATCCGTTATAATTATCTGGTCATCAACACCAGTACCTATCGCCGCAAGTATACCTGCGATGGCAGCAAGGTCAATGTTCCATTTAATTATTGAAGCAACTCCCAGAATGATTATTAGCTCAGCTACACTCGTGAATATTATTGGGATCACAAGAACCGGAGTTCTGTATCTTAAGAACACAATAAAGGCGATCACGAGTAATGCAAGCCCACCTGCTATGAGTGCTCCTGTTTTAAACTGGCTTCCAAGTTCTGCAGAAACTGAACTCACACCAACTATCGAAACCTTAACTGGAAGTGCACCTGATTGCAGCACAACCTGTAAAGATTTGGCCTGATCCTTTGCTGCCTGGTTGCTTTGGGAGGTTCCACTCACCTGAACATCTGTACTTGGCACACCGTTTGCAAGTTCTGCAGAAATTTCTGGAGACGATACAAGCTGATCATCCAAGTACATATTAACAGGGGTCCCTGCCTTTCCATTTGCAGCTTTAGCAAATCTATTGGCTCCGTCTGAAGTTACTGTGAATGGAACGTCCCATTGGTTACCTGTAACTTCGTATGGTTTCACAGTTGTGATGTCGGTACCTGTAAGCACTGTTTCATTACCAATCTTTGCCTCAAATTTACCAGGAGTTCCAACTACCTTGGCCACTTGATCAGGGGCAACGTTGGCTATTTCCACCACAACATCCTGATTTCCGCTTGCACGGACCTTTACATCTGTAACACCGAATGTGTTCAATCGTTTATCGAGTACGTTGGTGACTTTGCTCATGGTGTCAGTGTCAACAGGTTGGTCAAGATGGATCTGAATGATTGATCCTCCCTTCAAATCAAGACCTTCCTGAATTCCAAAGACTGAGATAGATCCAATGCTCACGATCAACAGAACAATAAGAATTATTACCCTGTAATCTTTGAGGAATTCTTTGAAGTTCATCTTTTACCCTCCATGTACCATCTAAGTACTCCAAGGTTAAAGAGCCACGTTGCAAGAACATCTGCAACCAGTCCTATTATTAGGACAGATGCTATCTGATCTAGAACCTGTGCATATGGCATGAAGAATCTAACTACGAGATAAAGAGCCACCATGGAACCTATTGCGGCTGCAGCCATGGTAAAACCTGTTTTCATGGCATCTTTAGCTCTTTCGTTTATAGTTCCTTCACGCCGCTTAAGAACTCGCGTTGTGAGTAGAATATCAGTATCCACACTGTAACCTATGAGCATTAAAAGTGCACCCACAGATGCCAGTGAGAGTGGTATACCTAGTAATGACATACCTCCAACTGCAATTATGATATCACTGAAAGCTGCAAATATCACAGCGAGTGAAGGTATTAAATTCCTGAATATTATGAAAACAGTTATTGACATGAACAGGAATGCAAATGCAAGAGCATAATACACCTGTGTCAGGGACTGTTTACTTAACGATGGTCCCACCGCTCTGAAACTTTGTATAGTTGCAGTTCCACTAAGAGCATTTGTAAGTGCTATAACATCTGTTGCACCACCGGCTATTTCTATGGTTGCAGTGTTACCACTCGAAGTTGTTACTGTTACTTGTTGGTTTCCTGTCGCATTTTCCACCAAAGCAGCTAGCGCATCATCAGATACAGGTTTTTCCAGCTGTACAACAGCTATTGATCCACCCTTTAGATCAATACCCTCTTGTAAACCACCTGCAACCACGACTGCTAAAGCAATCAGTGTAATGATAACAGGAATTATGATTAATGGTTTGTAAGAGTCCAATAATTTGTCCATCATTGACATTGAATCACCATGAAATAATTTTTCTAAATTCCATATATCTTCAGATCCTTTTCATCAAGGATCTTTTCAGTTGCTTCGACTAGTTCATCGATTTTTTTTCCACTGGTCTTAATTGTGAATGAGTTGACCATTCTGCCACCTCTGGCTTCAATCTTTTCCCTCATCCTTTCTACAACCTTCAAACCGCCACTGTTTCCCATGGTTGAAAACAAGATCACATCTTTACCTTTCAAATCACATTTATCAATCATGGTAATGATTGCAGGTGCTGGTTTGGAAGCCCAAGTGGGTGAACCAATATAAATTAAACCATATTCTGATAGATCAATACTATCTGGCTTAATATTGGTTTTATTTTCTCTCAAGGCGTCTAAAGAAGATCCTAAATAATTAATAGCTCCCATTCTGTCCTTAAGATCATTGATTTCTATTGTATCTGCGTTGATTTGTTTAGCCAATGTTTTTGAAACATGGGCGGTTTTCCTTGTTCGGGAGTAAAACACTATCACAGTTTTCATTTGACACCTCGTGGAGATATATTCTAAATTGATCGAATAAATTTATATCTTTCTACTTAAGTTAATAGTTTAAATTTAATGATTATAATAAATTTTTTGTTTATTCAATCCTATTTTTTTCTTTTTATCTTAAAAAAAAATAATTACTTAAAAAACCTCCAATTAAACAAGTTATTTATGGGTTTTTCTCGTTATAAACTTGTTCATGGATGAAGACCAATATTATCGATAGATTCTGTTTCCTTGAATCCAAACATGAGGTTCATGTTATGAACAGCTTGTCCAGATGCACCTTTTACCAAGTTATCTATTGATGAGGCCACAACTAACCTACCATTTTCATCTATTTCAAAACAGCCTATATGGCAGTTGTTTGATCCCCTTACAGAACTCATTCTTGGAGATTCTCCCTTTTCAAGCACCCTAACAAATGGTTCTCCATCATAGAATTCCCTGTACAACTCGTGTATATATTCAGGGCTCACTTCACTGGTTAAGAACCCATGCACAGTTGTCATAATGCCCCTGATAACCGGAACCAAATGTGGTGTAAAGGATACCTTAGAATTACCAAACTTTGAAAGTTTCTCCTGAATTTCAGGTCCATGACGATGGGTGGTAACTGCGTATGGTGAAACACTATCACTACAATTTGGGTAATGTGTTGTGTCTGTTGGGTTCACACCAGCTCCACTCACACCAGATTTGGAATCCACAACGATGTTATCCACAAGATTTTCTGAAACTATTGGTAGGCATGCAAGTATTGCGCCTGTAGGGTAACATCCAGGATTTGCAACTAGATCTGCATGTTTTATTTCCTTTCGGTTTATCTCAGGCAGACCATAAACAGCATTTAATGGATTAGAATGTTTGAAACCGTACCATTTTTCGTAGATTTCAGTACTTTCAAATCTGTAATCCCCACTTAAATCCACAACTCTGATATTTTTATCAATGAGTTCAGGAACAATTTTCATTGATGCTCC
>JAEZAV010000144.1 GCA_023430285.1 Methanobacteriota archaeon
GAGTCTGAAATACTTCTGACATCATTTCATTGGTTTCTGTCAGTATCTCACCAAACACAGCACTTCTATGGTTCACTATGCTCTCAGACATAGCCTTTAAAACTCGTGATGAAACCCGTGTAGGACCCGGTATCATCAGCAACGTCTCATTCATCTTAATAAAACCTCCAATTTAAATTGAAACTATTTTTTTTCCTTAATTGTTCTACCATCATATTCCCCCAAGGAAACCTCGTACCATGAAATTTGTCAAGGTTTGAGGGGATGTGATAATGTATGAAAAATGGCTTTATATACTTGACGCTGAAATTATCGGGCTGTGTTGAATTTGGTTTTAAGGAGAATAATTTTTAGATATTCCATGCTAAAAAATATGAAAAAAAGTAGGATAAACTCCAATAAACCTATTTCATTGATTTTAAAGAGAAAAATAAAAAAATAAGTAATATGGCCGAAGCAAATAACACATATTAAACAAATTATATTTGGTACTAAACCAACCTAACTGTATGAATCTTGTGGAATGGTTTTCTTGGTACGATGAAATTTTGGCTGACTTCGAATTTGACAAATCTGCAGATGAAGAATCTGCTAAGCTACTTCAAAATCTTCTGGGCGATGATGGTTTGTCCCCAACAGATATCAGGATAAAAGAAAACGTGGTAATATTCGGTGCAGGACCATCTTTGAAAGAAAATGTTCTCGAATTTAAACAAATAAATATGGAAAATTTCAGCGTAATATGCGCTGATGGGGCTGTAACTGCATTATTAGAAGAAAATATAGTCCCTGAAATTGTTGTAACAGATTTAGATGGTAATATTAATGATCTCCTAACATCTAACCATCAGGGCAGTATAATGGTTGTCCATGCCCATGGAAACAACATGGAAACTTTAAAAAAATATGTTCCCAAGTTAAAAAATATTTTAGGAACCACACAAAGCACTCCCTTAAAAAATATTTACAACTTCGGAGGATTCACAGATGGAGATAGATGTCTGTTTCTTGCAGTTAAACTCAAGGCCAAAAATATAATTCTTGCTGGAATGGACTTCGGAAAGATAGTCACAAAATATTCAAGACCTGATATTGACGGCGAACTAGGAAATGCAGACAGTATTAAGGAAAAAAAGCTCCAATATGCCAAAAAATTGGTTGAATGGTTGGCTGAAAAGGAGGAAATTACCATCTGCAATGTTTCCAACGGAGAGACAATTTCAATGGTTAAGAATATAGAATTTAACGATATTCCCCTTCAAAAATAACCCTCAGATCAAAAATTTGTTTGTTTTTTTTAAAACCAATATTTTATATTTTAAACCACCAGATAACAATACATGGGAATCGAAGATATACTACTATTTGATGAAACCATTTTCAAGAACATAGACGCATTTAATCCAGATTATGTGCCTGATAACTACCTTCACAGGGAAAATCAGATGGAATCTCTTGCAATATGTTTAAGGCCAGCATTAAAAGGAGGACGTCCCATAAATACTGTTGTTTTAGGTTCTCCTGCCACTGGAAAAACAACGGCCATAAATAAAATTTTCAACATGGTAGAAAGTAACTCTGACAGAGTCGTATGTGTGTATGTTAATTGCCAACTTCATACAACTAGATTCAATATTTTCTCCCAGATCTACAACAAAATATTTGGCCATATGCCTCCTGAAACAGGAGTCCCCTTTTCAAGGATTTACGGAAGCATAATGAAGCATTTGCAAAAAGAGAAAAAATCCATGGTTGTTGCACTGGATGATGTAAGCTATTTGTTTCATAGTAAAAATGCAAATAAAATATTTTATGATATTTTACGGGCTCATGAAGAGTTTAAAGGAGTTAAAACAGGTATTTTTGCCATATTATCCGACATAGAATTCAGGTACATGCTTGATAAAAATGTTACCTCTGTTTTCATTCCACAAGAAGTCATCTTCGATCCATACAACACCCCTGAAATGTTTGATATCTTGAAGGACAGGGTGAGGGCAGGATTTTATCCCGATGTTATATCAGATGAACTTTTGAACACCATTGCAGAACAAGCATCAGAAGTTGGTGACCTTAGGATGGGAATAGATCTGCTCAGGGTAAGTGGTAATTTTGCAGAGGCAGATGCATCAAAAACCATTGAAGAAAAACATTTAAAGCAAGCTTTGAGCAATACTAGTTCTACTAACCTTAGAAGTACACTTAAAACCCTTTCAAATGAGGATAAATTACTTTTAAAGGCAATAGCAGAGTACGAAACAGATGATCTGATTGCAGGAGATCTGTATAAACTTTTCAACAAAGCTAACCCCACCAGTTACGCTTCCTTCGATAGAAAATTGAACAAATTGGAATTTTTAAGGATGATAGATACAAAATTCACTGGAAAGGGTGTTAAAGGAAATTCCAGACTAATTATTTTGAGGTTTGATTCTGAAGACATTCTAAAATGTCTAGAAAGAATTGATTAACATAATTAAAAAAATCAACATGTTCATGCAGAGTATATCAAGTTAGAATTTGGAGCAGCTGCAACAAACATTATACTGGCTATGAAAACCGTTACAATCAATACTATGATCATGCAAGACACTGGATCAAGATAATGATCATCGAAGTAGTTTATTAATCCTGATTTTTTCCTTAAATTGGGTGTTTGATTTCTTCCATAAATTCTTTGCATAATTACTTTCCTCCCATACTATAAAGATCTCTGTAACTTATTTAAAACAAGAGATAGAGAGCATTTGATAAGTAATCAGAGGCAATATCATTGAAATAACTATAAAAATTATGGATGCCATAAAAAAAATCTAAGGTGGAAAATTTGTTTACAAAAAACGATTCTGAAGAAAATTTGAAGTTTGAATTTTTCGATGTAACTGCAGACGTAGGATTTAAAGCATACGGTGACACCATGGATGTGGCATTTAGTAATGCTGCCATCGCAATGTTTGAGGTTATTACCGACACATCAAAGGTCGAACACAGGATAATAAAAAAAATAAAAATTGAAGCAGAAGATGAATGTTCAACTCTCTACGAATGGTTGTCAGAACTATTATTCCTTCATGACTCCGAAAACCTAGTTTTCTCTAAGTTCAATGTGAAACTATATCGAAAACTCAAAAATGAGACCAAGATATTTTACTTGGAGGCACTTGCATTCGGTGAACAATTCAATCCAGAGGTTCATGAAAAGAGATCTGAAGTGAAAGCAGTAACTTACCATATGATGGAAGTGAATCTGGAAGATACCTGTGAGCTTCAAGTTATCCTAGATATTTGAACCTAATTGTCCTATCATAACACGGTTGCGATCTAGGATTTTATTAAGGTAGTTGATATCAGTTTGTTGAAGTTTATGAACCATTGGAGTCTTGGAACTAAGCTTTATAGATACAATTAGATGTGTTTGTATAATCTAGGACCTATCTATATTTATCCAGTTAATCCCTTGTTTAAATTAAATATTTTTTAGAAAATTAAATCAAAATATATATAAATCATGTTTGATAAGATGTATTAAGATGAAATAGAATGATCAA
>JAEZAV010000145.1 GCA_023430285.1 Methanobacteriota archaeon
CTCATACAAACAATTGGAAGGGCTGCGAGAAATGTGGATGGCCAAGTAATTATCTATGCAGATAAGATAACCGACTCAATAAGTTCTGCAGTTGAAATAACCAACGAAAGAAGAAGGTTACAGATGGCTTACAACAAAGAACATGGCATCAATCCAAAATCAACTGTGAGATCTGTTAAAGAAAAGACTAAAAAAGATACTAAAAAGATGGATAATGTTAAAGACATTCCAAAGGATGAACTATTACTGTTAATTAAGGATCTGGAGGCAGACATGAAGAAAGCCTCACAAAAGCTGGACTTTGAAACAGCAGCTAAGATTCGTGATAAAATACAATTTTTAGAAGGAGCATCAAACTGATGAATACCAAAAAGGATTACATAACCATAAAAGGGGCTAGGGAACACAACTTACAAAATGTTGACCTCACCCTTCCAAGGGACAAATTTCTCGTGATAACAGGGCTGAGTGGTTCTGGAAAATCATCCCTTGCATTTGACACCATATATGCCGAGGGGCAAAGGAGATATGTAGAATCATTATCTGCCTATGCCCGTCAATTTTTGGGTCAGATGAAAAAGCCTGAAGTTGACTACATAGAGGGACTCTCCCCAGCCATATCAATTGATCAAAAAACAACCAGGGTAAACCCAAGATCCACTGTAGGTACTGTTACAGAAATATACGATTACTTCAGACTATTATTTGCGAGGATCGGAACTCCACATTGTTATAAATGTGGTAAGGAAATTTCTCAACAGACATCTGGACAGATCGTTGATTCCATACTCACAGAACCAGAAGAAACCAAAATTCAGATACTCGCACCTATAATTAAGGATAGAAAGGGAGAACATGTAAAGGTCTTCGATGATCTAAAGAAGAAGGGATTTATAAGGGTCCGTGTAGATGGTGAAATTTCTGGGATAGACCAAGAATTTGATCTAGATAAAAAAAGGAAACACAGCATCGAAGTGGTTGTTGACAGGCTTGTTATCAGAAGGGATGAAGATTTCAAACGTAGATTAGCGGATTCTGTTGAAACAGCACTTGAACTGGGTGAAGGTCTGGTAATAGTCTCATTTGCCGATGGTAAAACTGAAGATCGGGTTTTCAGTGAACACTTTGCATGTACTGACTGTGGAATAAACTTTGAAGAAATAAGTCCCAGGATGTTCTCATTCAACAATCCACATGGGGCCTGTCCAGAATGTAACGGACTTGGAAGTAAGCTTGAGATAGACACTGATTTTGTTGTGCCTGACAAAAATCTTTCATTAAATGAGGGAGCCATACTACCATGGAGTAAATCCGGGAACAAGGACAACTACTACTCCCAGATGTTAAAGGCCGTGTCTGATCACTACGGTTTTAGTATGGACACGCCATTTGAAGATCTTCCAAAGAAGTATCAAGACTACATTCTCTACGGAACACCTGACAAAGTTGAATTTAATTTCAACAGAAAAAACAGACATTACAAAGTTAACAGACGTTTTGAAGGTGTTGTTAAACGTATGGAACGATTGTTCATGGAAACCCAGTCCAACTACATGAGAAGTTACGTTGGTAAATTCATGAGTGATCGTAAATGTCCTGTTTGTGAAGGAACCAGACTCAGACCTGAAAGCAGATCAGTGACTGTAGGTGGAATATCCATATCTGAAGTTGTGGAAATGCCTATCAAAGCTTCAAAAAAGTTTTTTGACGAATTAGAACTCAAAGAAATGGAACTCTACATAGCCAAGGAGATCTTGAAGGAAATTAAGGAACGTCTAAAATTCCTGGTTGATGTGGGTCTAGATTACATAACCCTTGACAGATCTTCCGGTACACTGAGTGGGGGAGAAGCTCAGAGAATAAGACTTGCCACACAGATAGGTTCAGGATTGGTTGGTGTTCTCTACATTTTAGACGAACCAAGTATAGGCCTTCATCAGAGGGACAATGCACGTTTGATAGAAACCTTAAAAAGGCTTAGAGATATTGGTAACACCCTCATAGTTGTTGAACACGACGAAGACACTATAATGTCCGCAGACCACGTGGTGGATATTGGTCCTGGTGCAGGGGAACATGGTGGTAAGGTCATTGCAGAAGGAACACCCAAGGAAATAATGGAAAATCCTGATTCGATCACAGGACACTACCTGTCTCGAAGAGAGCTCATTAAAGTTCCTGAAAATAGGAATCTTCCCAATGGAAATTATTTAACTGTGAAGGGTGCAAGACAGAACAACCTCAAAGGAATAGATGTTAATTTTCCGTTGGGAGTATTCACATGCATAACAGGTGTTTCAGGTTCAGGTAAAAGTACACTTATAAACGATGTTCTCTACAAGGGAGTTAATGGTAAACTTAACCGTAAGAACATGCTTGCAGGTAAACATGATGAAATAACAGGTATTGAAAACTTGGACAAAGTAATCATAATTGATCAGTCACCCATAGGCAGAACACCTAGATCTAACTCTGCAACCTACACTGGAGTTTTCACACACATAAGGGAACTCTTTGCAACTACTGTTGCAGCTAAAAGCAGAGGATACAAACCCGGAAGATTCAGTTTTAATGTTAAAGGCGGGCGTTGTGAAGCTTGTAGTGGTGATGGAATAATCAAGATTGAAATGCATTTCCTTGCAGATGTCTATGTGCCATGTGAAGTTTGTAAAGGTAAAAGGTACAACAGGGAAACCTTGGATGTGAGGTACAAGGGTAAAAACATTGCAGAAGTTCTTGACATGACTGTGGAAGAATCACTGGAATTTTTCAAGAACATCCCCAAGATCCACAAGAAACTTAAAACATTGGATGACGTGGGACTGGGATACATCAAACTTGGACAACCTGCAACCACACTCTCGGGTGGAGAAGCCCAGAGAGTTAAATTAGCCAAGGAATTAAGCAGACAAAGTACGGGAAAAACCCTTTACATCCTAGATGAACCAACCACAGGACTTCACTTTGCTGATATTAAAAAGTTACTGGATGTTCTTGGACGTTTAAGAGATTCCGGCAACACCATACTCGTGATTGAACACAACCTGGACGTTATTAAGACCGCAGATTACATCATAGATCTGGGTCCCGAAGGTGGAGATGATGGTGGTAGAGTAGTTGCAGAGGGCACACCAGAAGAAATTGCCATGGGTACAAGCTACACTGGAAAGTATCTTAAAACAGTTTTAGAAGAAAGTGTACCCAACATAGCCGGTGAAATTGTCCAAGACAATGATATGGCAGAAACTGCCACTAAAAACAGTTGATTGGAAATTGGATTCTTCCATCCATCATTTTTTTGTTTTCCCATCCATCGAATTTTTAATTTTTTTTGACTATTTCATTTAGTTTACCCTTTAAATGCCTTTAAATGAATTAAAGGAATTATCTAGTTTTAATGTTGAATGCATGGCGCTAGATACAGATAACACTGTTAAATTTCTTTGAGTTTTTGGGCCATATTTATATTTGTTTGATTAATACCTATTTTTACGTACTTAATAACTGGAAGGTGTACTATGGCTGGTGATTAAGGAAGGAATTATATACCAAGGAGTTCTATAAAATTTATTAATATGATTAAACGCTGTTTTTCGGGGGGAAGTTCAGCTATTAACCACAATGGCAGTTCGATGGTTGATCCAATTTTCATTCCGATTTTTGCACAGTTTTGTTTCGAAAAAATAATTAATGGAGAAGTTAAAAAATGATTAACGGGTTTTTAATCGCAATTCCATCTTTGGATCCTCTTTACAACGTTTTAGGTAGGGGAGATTATTTCATACTTCTTCTTCTGTTACTTGTGATACTGATGATTGCACTGTTAACCGAACGTGTTGAAAAGGTTAGAACTCTCAACAAATTGAATCAAGAACTTAAAACGGAAGCAACTAAACTCGAAGATGCAAACAACGAACTTGAAGCCTTTGCATATTCTGTTTCACATGATTTAAGAGTACCATTACGGGCTATTGATGGTTTTTCTAGAATAGTAATCGAAGATTATGAAAATGAACTTGATGAAGAAGGTGTGAGACTTTTAAATGTCATACGTGATAACACTAAGAAAATGGGTCAGTTAATAGATGACATTCTTTTACTATCACGTGCAGGACGTCAAGAAATGAACATCAACAAGTTGGATATGACATCACTTGCTAAAAATGTTTACAATGAATTTCAACAGGACATAGGCTCCAGAAACATTGACTTTGTTGTTGAGGATATGCCTCAAGTTGAAGCTGACAGGGCACTCATGACACAAGTTTTAACCAATTTAATTGGAAATGCCATTAAGTTCACCAAAAAAACAGAAAATCCCAGGATAGAGTTAGGTTACACCGAAGATGAAGCCTATTACATTTACCATGTTAAGGACAATGGCGCAGGTTTTAATATGAAGTACTACGATAAACTCTTCGGCCTGTTCCAAAGGCTTCACAGCCAGGAAGAATTTGAAGGTACTGGTGTGGGATTATCAATCGTTCAAAGAATCATAAGCAGACATAATGGACGTGTTTGGGGTGAAGGAGAAGTTGGAAAGGGAGCTACAATTTATTTTTCACTGCCTAAAACTAATTAATGAATAAATTTATAATTAATTCCCAACAGAACGGAGGAGAAGATATTTATGAGTTTGGATGAAACTGAAATTCTACTGGTTGAAGACAATCCCACAGATGCTGAACTCACAATGAGGGCTTTAAAAAGGAAAAATTTGATCAACAAATTGGTATGGGTTAAAGATGGAGCCGAAGCTTTGGATTTCATATTTGCGAAGGGCGAATTTTCAGATAGAAATCCTGAAGATCTGCCCAAACTCATACTTCTTGATCTTAGAATGCCCAAGGTAGATGGTTTAGAGGTTCTTCATAAAATTAAGGAAAATGAAAACACAAAAAATATTCCAGTTGTTGTTCTAACATCTTCCAAGGAAGATCGGGATATTGTGGAAAGTTATAAATTAGGAGTTAACAGCTACGTAAGCAAACCAGTTGAATTTGATGAATTCATCGAAGCTGTTTCTACCATGGGATTTTACTGGATACTCATAAACAAACCACCTTCAGAGGTACCCCATGGAACCGATTAGGATTTTGTTGGTTGAAGATGTCGAGTTAGATGCAGAATTAACAGAACGTGAACTCAAACGAACCAATCTAAATTATGTATCGAAAAGGGTGGAAGAAGAATCAGATTTTATAGATCTTTTAAAATCATTTAAACCCGACATAATTCTTGCAGATCATTCACTGCCAAATTTTGATGGTGTAACTGCCCTTAAAATTACAAAGGAAAAGTGTCCAGAAACTCCTTTCATCTTTGTTAGTGGCAAAATTGGTGAAGACTTCGCAGTTGAAATGTTGAAAGAAGGTGCTACAGATTACGTTCTTAAAAGTAACCTGCCCAAACTTGGTCATGCTGTTCAGCGAGCTCTTAAAGAATTTAATGAACAAGTTGAACTTAAATATGCTCAGGAAGCACTTCTAGAAAGTGAGAACAAGTACCGTACATTATTTGAAAAAAATAAACATCCAATTATAGTTTTTGATGATAAGGGAAACTTCACAGATTCAAATGAAGCTGCACTTATGTTCATGGAAACCAACAGGGAACATCTCCTCACCAAAAATTTATCCGACTTCATATTATATTCCGATGATGTGGAAACTATTGGAAGCGAAGAGTTTTGGAATAAAAAAGATAATTTAGAAGTTACCTTTGAAATCAAAGAAAAGCTTAAAATTTTAGAACTCACACTCACCCCGGTGTACCTTAACACCAAAACAATAGTGTTTGGTGTGGGTACAGACATAACTAAACGTAAAATTGATGAGGAAAAGATTTTAAATTCATTGAAGGAAAAGGAGTTACTCCTTAGAGAAATTCATCACAGGGTTAAAAATAATCTGCAGATAATATCCACTTTACTCACCCTTCAATCTTCACAAAACAACAACGTCAATGTTGATGACCTTTACAGAGAAAGCCAAAACCGTATACAATCCATATCATTGATCCATGAGAATTTGTATCATTCAAAGGATCTTGCCAATATCAACTTTGAAATTTATTCAAAGGGTTTGATAACTGATCTGTTCGATTCTTACGGTGTGGATTCCCAGAAAGTAAGGTTAAACCTTGACATTGATAATATAACCATGGGAATTGAAACTGCAATTCCTTGTGGACTTATAATAAATGAACTCGTATCCAACTCCCTTAAGCATGGTTTTTCAGACTTCAAATCCGGAGAAGTAAATGTAAAACTCCACCGAATTCAAGATGGAAACTTTTCACTCGTTATCAGCGATACAGGAAGACCATTTCCAGATAATATAAATTTAGTTAACAATGAAACTTTAGGATTAGAACTCATTAAAAATCTAGTAAACCAACTTGATGCTCAACTCAAATTTGACAGAGCAAAGAAGGAATTCAACATAATTTTTAAGGAACTCGAATACAAGGAGAGAATTTAATGTCTAACGAAAGAATAATGATCGTGGAAGATGAAAGCATCGTTGCCATGGGAATAAAACATAAATTAGAGGATCTTGGCTACGATGTTGTGGGTATAGTTGCCACTGGCGAAGGTGCTGTTAAAACAGCACTTAAAACTGTTCCTGATCTGATCCTGATGGACATAGTTCTTAAGGGAGATCTAGATGGTATTGAAGCGGCTCAACAGATTCACAAACATCAAGATACTCCGATAATTTATATTACTGCTTACTCCGATGAAGAAGTTTTAGAAAGGGCCAGAATAACTGAACCGTATGGTTACATATTAAAACCATTTAAAAAGAGTGAGATAAATGCCAACATTCAAATGGCCATCTACAAACACAAGAAGGACAGGAAAAGGAGTGAAGAAACCAAAAAAAGAGTTCTTGCAGACTTTTACGATTTCATATTAACTGCAATGCCCACATGCAGCACAGATTCAGACATGGAAATGAGGCAATTGCTTTTAAGAGTTTTTGCAGAACGTTTGGATGATGATCTCTATCCTAAATTTGTTGAAGAACTGAATCCCGATGAGATAGAAGATGCAGATGAACTCTTTGAAGCTTATGTTGTTTGGCTTGCAAACTTATTTGGAGACTTTGGAATCAAAACCATCATAACAGAAGATGGTGACAGGATCTACCTGGAATTTTTGAACTGCCCATGGCCAGAAGATGCCAAGAAAAAACCAATCTTCTGCTTGAACTGCCAGGCTATGATAAATAGAAGTTTCAACTGGACAGGATTAAGGGGAAGTATCGAGAAGAGATCCTCCATAACTGATGGGTCAGAGGCTTGTGTATATAAATTCAACAAAATTGAATGATGCCTAAATGAATATTAGAAAATACTGGAAACCATTAGGGTTCCAGTGTTACAATTTTTCAGTTTAAGATCGGTTCTACTTCCTCATTTAACCACTGATCCGATCTAATTTTTGTTGTTATGAATCTGATTTAATCTTTTTTTGATTATTTCTGCCAATGAGTAGTGTTATAATAATTCCTAAACTTGTAATTATAGCAAATACTGTGAATGCTGTTTTTAAGCTTAAAAGGTAGAGTGAAAAGTTGGAATTGTTTATCTGGACATTACCAATGTAGATTGAGAAGATAAATAGCATGATACTTAAGCTCAGTGTTTGTCCAACGTATATCATGGTTGACAGTGTTGCACCTGCCATACCATAGTCTCTGCCTTCAATACTTCCCATGAACTTGTTGGTTGTGGGAGAGTTGAAGAGCCCCAGACCAATACCCACAAGGATCAAACCTACTAACGGGATGTATAGTTCTGTTTGAGGTTTTAACGTCGAAAATATTATGAGTCCTACAGTGACAAGAATCATTCCAGCAATTGAAAATGTTCTGTTTTCAACTCTATCTGCCAGCCTTCCAACTGGCACAGATAACATTGCAACCATAAGAGGTTGGACTGAAAGTATCATAGCAGTTGTGAGTGGACTCAACGACAGTATATCTTGAAAGTACAGGCTTAAAATTGCCCACATTGATGTGGTTGCAATGTTCATAAGGAGAAGTGCAAGTGCTGAAAAGGATGATACTCTCTTTCTGAAGATATTGAGCCTTAAAATTGGATTTTTAGATCCTCTCTCCTTGAGTATGAATATTCCAAGGCCAAATATTCCTGCTAGAAGAATTAACCTTCCCAAATTGGTTTGGAAACTGGAAATTCCATACAATATTGCAAGAAGTGCAACTATGTATATTGCCGAACCACTCTTTTCAAATTTCTCGCCATCATAGCCCTTCCAATCTCCATGTAGTTTGAGTTTAATCAGTATCAAACTTATAATTCCCACAGGTACGTTGAAGAGGAATATACTTCTCCATCCTAGGGTATTAGCTAAAAAACCTCCTAGTAAAGGTCCTAAAAATAGTCCAATATATACTGCTGTGATATAAGCTCCAAGTGCTTCCCCACGTTGGTTTGATGGATAAACACTGCTGAGTAATGCCACTGCTGATGCGAAGATCATGGCACATCCAATTCCCTGCATGAAACTGAAGCACACCAGCATGATGCCTGATGTTGATAAACCTGCAAGTAGTGATGCTATGGTGTAAATAACCATCCCATAAGCATAAACTTTTTTTCTGCCGATTATATCTCCTAAACGTCCTAATGGCAGAATTGTTGCAGCATTTGCAAGTACGAACACAGTGGGTATCCAACTTAGGATTATTAAGTTTACAGAAAGCTCCTTCTGTATAACAGGAAGCACAATGTTAAGAGATGATCCCATGAATGGTATGAGAAATGATCCTATACACACAACAATCAGGGCAGTTAATTTCAAATTTTTATCATGATGAGTAGCAGCTTCCATTTTGGATCAGAAATTATTATAACCTTCATACATCTTAAACATTCATAAATCATGAAAAAAATATCTTGATAAACCACAGTTTAACAATTAGACTGTGAAATATTGCAGGATATATTTTAAATAAGTAATTTTATCCAAATATTTTGAGATTTATAGATTTTTTATTAAAACCTTTTGAAGTGATGTTTAAAATGAGTCTTATAGTAACTTATATTGGAAGTAAAGGATGTATAATGGCTGGAGATAAAAGGCGTATAGGTTTTTATGGTTCACCTGAGGCCAGGGAAACTCTTGAAGATGAGCTCTACGCTGGAAAGATCAAAACCGAAGAAGATCTGATTAAAAAGGCAGAAAAGCAAGGAATTAATCTTAAAATTTCTGATGACATAACAAAAATTCGTGAAATGGACGATGTACTGGTGGGTGAGGTTATATCCCGGGCAACCCACGAGACTAAGCGTAAAAGGATTTACGCTATATCCGGAGCCTACAGTATGGTTGAGCTCACTGGTTCAAATATTGATACTGTTAAAAGTGGTGGGAGATCCATAATTGTCTACGGTAACAAGTTTACACAGGAACTTGCTGAAAAAACCATTAAAAAGTATTGGAAACCTAAAATGAAATTTGTAGATGTTGAAAGGATCATGGAACTCGTAATGAACGAAGTTGCTGAGAACACACCATCTGTAAGTAACAGCTTCGACTTGATGATAAAGTACAATTCCCTGGATCAAAAGTTGGCCAAAGAAGTGATTAGGACCACTGTTCTTGAAGATGTTAAAAATCTGGAAGCCTTTAGAAACCAGTTGAGGGAAGAAAATATCAAAGCCACCAAAAACATTCAAATGGCCACTAAGATTGTGATAGAGGGGAATATTGGTACTGTGACACGGGTAAACGGCAATGATATCGAAATAATACTCGATCAAACTGTGGAAGCGCTTGATTTCAACTGGGAACCCGTTGCTAAACCTGCAGAGCGAGTTATATTAACTTCGGAAAATCCTCAAAATGTTGTGATGGGTGACCTTGCAGTGATTGAAAACGAAAATCTGTGCATTAAACGAACCAAGGAAAGTTTGAACTGTGGATTCATCCTTTGCAGATCAGATGATTAATTATTTACTTTTTATTTGAGAAAAGGTTAAATTTATTAAAAGATTAATATTGTTTTAAATACTTAAATTTCCTAGGGGAATTGAAAGTTTTATCGTTTAAATTTGATAGATTGGAGATGATTGTATAATGAAATTAATATTTTTAGGAAGTGGTGGCGGTCGTTTTCGCCACAATAACCCAGAAGAGGATGACAGGCGGATTTAGACTAGAAGATTTTGAAGGGAAGAATATTCATGTAGATCCTGGTCCAGGTGCACTGGTACGTACCTACCAGTTTGGACTTAGTCCCATGAAAATAAATATTCTAATGGTTTCACACTGCCACACAGACCATTATACCGATGCTGAAGTACTTTTAGAAGCAATGACTCGCGGTATGACACGTAAAAAGGGAACAATTGTTGGCAGCACCAGTGTTATCAATGGATATGAAAGATGGGGTCCATGTATCTCTAAGTATCATCTAAGTAAACCAGAGGTAGTAACTCTGGAACATGGAGAAGAACACAGATCAGACAAGCTTAGAATAACTGCAACTAGGACTGTGCACGGTGATCCTAAGGCTGTGGGTTTTAAAATAGCAAGTCAGGATCTAACAGTTTCCTACACATCTGATACTGAGTACACTCCAGATCTACATTTGGATCATGTAGGTGCTGATGTATTAATAGCAAGCATCATAAGGTCGGGAAGTGAAAGAATACGGGGACACATGTCAGTGGATGATTTCATAACCTTGATTAATGAGGTAAAACCCAAACTGGCAATTATGACTCATTTAGGGATGAAATTCATAATGGAATCTCCTGAAAGGGAAGCCCAAAGGGTTACAAAGGAAACTGGAGTGAAAACCCTGGCAGCTAGAGATGGTATGAAAATTGAATTGGATGACCTTGTAACCAAACAACACACACTCGACCAGTTTTAAGATAAAAAAAACCCCTTGAATTATTTTTTAGAAATATTTTTTTTGGGGGATTAGTTTTTAAAGGATGAAATCCAATTTAAAATAGATATGCCTCGGTGGCTCAGTCTGGTAGAGCGCGTGATTCGTAATCTCGATGTCGAGGGTTCAAATCCCTCTCGAGGCTTTTTTGCCGTGGGTTTATGTTTTTCAATAAAAATAAGAGGTTTTTTTAACTATTTAAACGTTTCTCATAAATAGTTCAGTTATACTTATTACTTAATTAATAAATAGTATTAAATATTTTCCAATACATAATTACGTTTAACAAGTATTTAAAAATCTTTATTTGAAATTGACTTTTATTTAAAGGTGAAAAAATGAACCCAACACTGAGTAGAAAATTGAAAAAAATCTATTATAGATACAAAGATGAAAAAAATCCACCAGTTCCCATTAAAAAAATTAAGAAATGTTTAGAATTTGAAGGAATATTAAACATTAAAAAATAGTAATCTAATTGAATGATTCAATAAAATAACAATTTTTCTTCCACCATTATTTTAGATTAAAACAAAGTGATCCAGAAATGATCCACATACAATCAGTATGATCCAGAAATGATCCAGAAATAGAAATTAATATTCTGATCTAACGAGTTCATATTTTCTTGTCTTTTGTGGTCCAACAGGTTTCAAAAGTTCTCTTTCTACTAGGTTTGATAAATCCCTTCCAAGAGTTCCTCGAGATTTTTCCGGAGCTAATTCTAAATATTCTTTAATGGTGATACTGCCCTTTTTTGATACATACAACATGGCCTTGATTTGTCGTTCATTTAAACCCATAGAATTTAGCGTTTCTTCATCGTATCCCTTGAACATGTATACAGAAAAACCCTCGAATTCTTCTTTAAATTTAGGTTCAACATGATTAGATTCCGTTAAAGAAGTCATCATACGTTTCATGCCTGATCCTTGGACTTCAACAATACCTGCTCTGAAAAAAATTTCAGCTATCAAAGGATTTCGTGTTGCAGAAGGGTGGGGTAATCTAAGTTTTTCAACCGTCATTCCACCAAACAAACCTCCTATATTATAAAACCAAATATGATCATCATATATTTTGATTTGTGTTTGTATCCCATAATTAAAATAATCTCTATGAATTATGCAATTAGCAAGTGCTTCCCTAATAGCTGCAAGAGGATATTCCCATTCCTCAGTTCTCGTTAATTTACCATTCATATTGTAAACAACATTTATGCTATTTTTTATAGCTTCTTCAGCCTTTTCTATTTGATCAAACAAGTTCCCATTAATACTTCTATCATAAATACTCACTTCGTTTTTATATTTTAAAATACGAACAATAGCATTAGTAAAATATTTTTGTGGATTTTTCCCAAACAGAATTAAAGCAGCATTAGTTAATTCATCATCAATTAAAAGGTTTAAACTGATTAAAATTTCGGATATATCTGTAATTCCATCATCTATCATCCTTCCATTATTTATAGCCATTTTTTTAAATTTTAGAACTCTTTCCTCATCTATTTCGTCAAGGCCATAATCATTTAGAATACCATCCCAGTTTGCTCCTCTTAAAAGTAACTCCCTTAATTCTACTTTACTCATTTCATTTGTCGTGTTTCCCACTCTTTTATAGTATCTACCCCGATATGTAATAGGAACAGATGATTTGCTTACTTCAATTACTAAAACTTTTTTATCAGCAATTTCAACACAATTTATTAGAGGCTGGATTCCCATATTAACAACTTTATTCGAAACGATCCTAACTGAGTTTTCAGAACAATCAAATCCAACAATTTCTTTATCATTAGTCACACCACCAATGAAGATACCTCCTTCAGTATTAGAAAAAGCAGATATGGTTTTATAAACACCATCAGTTATTACTTCCTTAAATTCAAGATTAGTGCTTTCTTCACATTGTAAAATCTTTGAAAGTTCCATTTTATCCCCATTATCCTTCTCGAACACATTATTTATTCTTATTAAACAACTATTCTCAATACTCAATCATAATAGTTTCATTAATTTTCTTATTAATTATACAATTATAATATTATATACTATTTTACTTAATACTAAATACCATATTAATCATACTATTATAAGAGGTGATTTAAAAATGTATGTTGCAAAAACTGTATCACTAGACTTTGATGATCTAAAGAAAGTTAGAGAAATAATATGGATTGGTGAATCAGATAATCTAAGTCAATTCGTAAGAACTGCCATAAAAAATGAACTAGATAGGAGAAAAACTCGATTTAAACCTAAATAAAGCGCATTTCTTGGCAAAATTAAAAATTTAAGGAGGTATTAGTATTTCAAAAGAGAGAATGGAAGAGGATCTAAATGAAGACCCACCTAGTAATACTTTGACTACTGAAAATAAATACTTATCGAAAAATTCAAACCCCCTAAAAACAGTTCCAGAAAAAATCGAACCGCCTAAATTACCTAATTTTAGAGAAAAACATATTGTACATCTTATTAATGGATTCTGTTTATTTTTTAAGGAAATTAATAATAAAGAATATTGGATCTCAGAAGAGAAAAACGGAACCTCCTACTTTGTACAGTGGATCGAAATGAAAGATTCTAAACCCAAATATTTTCAAAGAAAAATCTCAAACAGAAATGGTTTAGATGTAAAAATTGATAAACGAGATAAAATATTGATACAAACCCTAAACAATAGGGAAAAAATAGAAAAAAAAGAAATATTAGAATTTTTAGATGAAATTGGAAGTTATCTATGTGAAAATCGTATTCATCTAACTCAATTAGACGAGGATATAATTAACGTGGCCATGGAATCAACTGAGAAAATAGATGAAGAAGTTTTTTCAAAAGAAAAATTTGAGGAGTTAATTGAAATTCTGAGAAGACCAGACATTCTATGCTTCATTGACCAAGCATTATACGAAAGAAAACCGGAATCTGGATTCATTATCGGTGAAATCGAATCTAAGCATGTTTTAAATTTCAACTGTGTAGGGGCCAGATTAGGAGTGGCCACTATAAATACTTTGAAGGGGGCATCTTCCATTGGAAAAACTAACACTGCTAACATAGTTACAGGTCTGCATCGGACTAAAAAAGTTGGAAGTTTATCGGATACTGCTTTAAAATACGCTAAAGACATGGATAATATTGATGTACTTTACATTCATGAAACTTGTGAGGATGAATTTAAAACCAAGGAAACAAGGCTCATGTCTGATGATGATGAGGGTTTCATTGCAGAGACCACTATAAAAAATCCTGAAACCAATGAATTTGAAGTTCAACGCACGATTATACCAGTTAAAACCTTGGTGACCACCACCACTGCCATGGAATTAGATCCAGAATTTGCCACAAGAAACTTCATAATACCTGTAGATGATAGCGAAGAACAAACAAAACGGATCATTGAAGAAAACTTTAAAACCACCGAAAAAAAGCTCCAGGAAAGAAATAATAAAACAAAATTTAATCATAAATACGACCAATTAAAAGAGGCTTTCACATTACTTAAAGAGTATGATGTTTTGATTCCTTTTGAGAGTGATTTGTTTGAAATTTTTCCTACTTCTAATCCTCAAACTCGTCGTGATTCAAAAAAGTTGATAAAGTTAATTGCATGTAGTGCTCTTTTATTTCAATATCAAAGATGTAGTTCAGAATCTGATGGTGAGAATTTTCTGGTGGCATCTTGGGTCGATTTAGTTCATGCACTTGTACTTGGAGCTCCCATACTCGAAGCAACACTCACAGGATTTGATAAACGATTGCTCGACACACTTCCAGTAATAAACAAGCTCATTGATGATGATGGACATGTTACAACTAATTCACTTGCAAAGGAGATTAAGAGATCAACAAAATATGCCTGGCAAATTCTGAAATTTTTTGAAGATAATGGCTTCATTTACCATGACAATGACACCAAAACCAAATATGGGATCAAGGGCAAGGCCAAAGTGTACATAAAATCCGAAGCAGAGAAATATGAAAATCTACTCTTACTCATCGGAAATATAAACTGGCCGAATATTAAAAATAAGGAACAAGACTTCATAAAAAAACAAATTCCAAATTCCTCCCATCAAGTAAGCGATGTAATTTACCTACCAAAATATGATCAAAAAAAATCCAACAAAGTTGTTTACAATCCATACCATGTTCAATCAAAAGA
>JAEZAV010000176.1 GCA_023430285.1 Methanobacteriota archaeon
TTATAAAGCTCTTGTAATCAAGTTTAAGGCTTGACCAGGTTCAAGTACACCTGCACGTGTTTCTCGAAGCACCCTTTGTATGGAAAATCTGCGCATGTGTGGATGTAACTTGTGAACTTCGTTTAGTAGGGGACATCCATATCCTCCAACACTCTCAACATCGAAGTATCCTGAAACTGATCTGGTTTCACCCTTGGTTGCAGATAGCATTGCTGGTAAGTTCAATCTCCAGAAACCATTTAAACGCACCATGGATTGAGATCCTGTTGCAAGGAAGTCTCCGAATATGATGAATGGAATTTCAGATTTTTCAGCATATTCTAAAAGAGAATCTTCTATGGTTTTTGAGCATTTACCACAGGGATGTATTCTTCCTTCGAGGGAGTTTTCTACAACTTCCCCCATATTTACTGGAAGATATTCATGGTGAACATTTAACTTACTTGTTAATCCGTTTATATTCTTTTTAAAATAGGACGGAAGAATAATACTCCCAGGATCAACTGTCACAGCCACGGGATTAAATCCCAAAAGTTTGGCAATGATTAGTGAAAAACTGCTATCAACCCCGCCAGAAAGTGCAACAATTGCTTTATGATCCGTTTCCATTTCCAATTTTTTTTGTGAACCATCCATCTTTAACTGTTTCAATCCTTCTTCAAATTCTGATAAGTAATTGAACTTTGCAAGGTTGTTTATTCTAAGGTTTAGTAGATCTTTAAGATTTTTGATAGGTGTTGTGTCCTCACCCAGTATTTTCTTTGAACCATTAATTTTCTTAAGGGCTAGTTCCATTCTGTAAATTCGAACCATCATATCAGAGTAGGCATCTACATGTATGGAGTTCACTTGGAGGGCTTCCCTTAACTTTCCAACAACCCAACCCCCTTTACCAATTACTGCTGATTTTTCAGGCCTGTCCGGAGCGATAATGGTGAGATCATTTGTTTCTCCGTCGTATATAACACGTTCAATTGTAAATCCAAGTTCTGTGGTCAGATCTAAGTTTGAAATTTCTGCACTACCATTTCCAACAATTGGTTTAATTGCATCTTCCAACACTTCCACCATGTAATCTACTTCCAACTTCATTTTATGTTCCCCTTGATTTTTTTTCTATGTTATCCTAAATAAAAACAGAAATTATAGTTTAACGTGTGTATCTTCCCATCAAACTGCCTTCATCAATGATATGACCATCCATAGCATTCTTCAGTTGTTGACGTGTTATCAATGATGGAAGATCAATTTCAGAGTCCAATGCATAAATTCTGTAGTAGTACCTGTGAGTTCCGTCTGGTGGGCATGGTCCCCTGTAACCCACAGTTCCAAAGTCGTTTAGACCCTGTTTAGCACCGTTTTTTGTTTCTTCCCTTTCCATGATCCATTCATCAAAGGCAGTGATATCTCCAGGAATGTTAAAAATTACCCAGTGGGTCCAAATCCCTTGTGCTGCGTCTGGATCCTCGCATATAATGGCATACGTAACAACACCTGCAACTGGACTCCATTCTAGTGGAGGTGAAACATTAACCCCTTTACATGCGTATCTGTCAGGTATCTCTTCTCCTTCATTAAATTTCAGGCTTGTAATCTTTATTGACATGATTAGACCTCCAAGTTAGGTTTGATTTGATATTGCATATATTTAAGAAAAAATTAATTTTTCTATATATCTTTCATGATTATATTATTTTGTTGTGAATAATCTGATTTAACAAATTTTTCGCTAAAATTTTAACTTTTTTTAAATTTCAGTTTGTGATGGATAACTCATGGAGCTCAACCAAACTATGAATTGATCTATAGTTGATCAAAAAGTCATTGATGACAGATATGTGGTATTGGATTTTGATTATGACAGAATCCGATTAAGGGTGATCAATACAGATAACTACAACAAATTTAAATACTATGGAGTCTCAATAATCTATTGAGGTGGTATAAATGACTGAATTACCAGTTGCTCCAGTAGGAAGAATCATAAAAAATGCTGGTGCCCAGAGAATAAGTGATGATGCAAGGGACGAGTTAGCCAAAGTGCTTGAAGAAGCAGGTGAAGAAATAGCTTTAGAAGCTGTTAAACTTGCTAAACACGCAGGAAGGAAAACTGTTAAAGCATCCGATATAGATTTAGCTGTTAAAGCAAAAAGCTAATTCTATTATTTTTTTTTAAATCTTTAAATTATTTTTTTTGATTCTCAAATTCAAACCTAAGTTTAGGTACAAATTTTACATCCTCAAACGAACCATTCATTTTGTAAACTATTGTAACAACAAATTTTATACCGAAAGTCTTTCTAATATCATTAATAAATCCCCATTGAAACATAAATTTTTAATTTAATAAACTCATTTTTTGGTGATTAAATTTGACGAGAATATCCATATTAGACCATGATCGATGCCAACCTAAAAAATGCAACTACGTCTGCATTGAATACTGTCCCGGAGTCAGGATGGAAGAGGATACCATAACCATCGATGCAAAAACAAAAAAACCAATATTATCAGAGGAACTCTGTTCTGGCTGCGGAATATGTACCAACAGATGTCCATTTAAAGCAATTAATATCATAAATCTTCCTGAAGCCCTTGATGATCCTATTCATCGCTATGGAAAAAATCAGTTCGAATTATTTGGACTGCCCAACATAAGGGAAGGTTCTGTTGTAGGAATACTTGGACCCAACGGAATAGGAAAATCAACCATAATCAGAATGCTTTCTGGTGAACTCAAACCTAACCTTGGAGACTACGAATCTGAAACTTCATGGGAAGATGTTGTGAATTTCTTCAAGGGTTCTCAACTTCAATCCTACTTCCAAAAACTATCCGAAGGCAAACTCAAAGTGGTTCACAAGCCCCAAATGGTGGACATGCTCCCAAAATTTGTGAAGGGAAATGTTAAGGATCTTATGGAGGGAGTTGATGAAAGGGGAGCTATGGACGAAGTGCTAGATGCACTGGAACTCAGACCTATACTAAGCCGGAGCATATCAAATTTAAGTGGAGGAGAACTTCAAAGAGTTGCTATTGCTGCTGCTGCACTGAGAGAAGCTGATTTCTATTACTTTGATGAACCAACATCTTGGTTGGATGTTAAACAAAGATTAAATGCTGTTCAAGTTGTAAGAACTCTTTCAGATGCTGGAAAATCTGTAATGGTTATTGAACACGATCTCGCTGCATTAGATGCAATATCTGATTATGTTCACATACTCTACGGCGAACCTGGCGCCTACGGTGTTGTCTCTCAAATGAGGGGCGTTAGGGTTGGTATTAATGCATATATTAACGGATTTTTAAGGGAAGAAAATGTTAGATTCCGTAGACAACCCATTGTTTTCGATGTTAAACCTCCTGCCCTTGAAGTTGAAGCCGAAGCACTGGCAAACTATTCTCCACTTAAAAAATCATACGATGAATTTAGTTTGGAAGTTGATGAGGGGGAGGTACAGCACGACGAAATTATAACTGCATTTGGACCCAACGGTATAGGAAAAACCACCTACGCCAAGATGCTTGCAGGAGTTACCAAACCCGATGATGGACAGATCGACAAAAAAGTTTCAATTGCTTACAAACCCCAATACCTTGTTTCAGACTTTGATGGAACAGTACAAGAACTTTTAATCACAACCGCCACTAACTACGGCAGTAACATGTTTAAAACTGAAATAATGAAACCATTCAGCCTCGAAGCCCTTATGGAAAAGGAAGTCAGTGAACTGAGTGGAGGAGAATTACAAAGGTTATCTGTTGCTGTTGCTCTTTCTAGAGATGCTGAAATATATCTATTTGATGAACCGACAGCATTTTTAGATGTGGAACAAAGATTAAAAGCTGGTAAAGCTATTAAAAGAGTTGTGGAAAGTCGAAATGCTGCAGGAATCATTATTGACCATGACATAGTATTTATTGATTATGTATCAGACAGGGCAATGGTTTTCAACGGTGCACCCGGTGAACATGGGCATGCTTCAAGTCCAATGAACCTCAGATCAGCAATGAACAGCTTCTTATCCTCAGTGGGCATCACCTTTAGAAGAGATAAAGAAACTAAAAGGCCAAGAGTTAATAAATTTGGAAGTTTTCTTGACAGGGAACAGAAGGAGAAGGGAGAATACTACTACTTAGAAAGCTGAAAAAGTTAGCCACCCTCTTCTTTTTTTGACATTACTTATTCTTCTTTTAATTATTTTTGATACATAAAACTAAATATTATCCTGGCCATAAGTCTTTATTATTAGATTTAATAATTTGATAAATGGTGAAATTCTTGGCAAGCAACGAAAACAATCTCAAAAGGTTAAGAGAAATTCTTAAAGTTCTCTCAAAATATGAATTTGGTTACTTGATCGAAAAAATTAAGCTCAAGCACAACATCCCATTTATAGGAAAATCCTATCAGTACGATTCACTAGAGGAACTTGACGAATCCACACCTGAAAGATTGCGATTAGTTCTCCAGGAGCTTGGACCAACATTTATAAAACTGGGTCAAACACTCAGCACTAGACCAGATCTTGTTGGAAGAAGAATAGCCACAGAATTTACTAAATTACAAGATGATAATCCCCCAGTTAGTTTTGAGTCCATTAAACAGGTGATTGAACACGAACTTAAATCTCCAATCAATGAAATATTTGAAAGTTTTGATGTAGAACCCCTTGGATCTGCTTCCATTGGACAGGTGCACAGAGCGGTGTTGAAAACAGGAGAAGAAGTAGCTGTAAAGGTTCGAAAACCCGGTGTTGAAAAGGTTATTAAAAATGATCTGGCCATAATGGAATTTTTAGCCAAAAGGGTGGATAGTTACGTTCCCCAGCTTAAAATCTACAACATTCCTGGAATTGTTGATGAATTTAAACGTTCAATATTCAAAGAAATTGACTACGAAAATGAAGCCCTGAACCTTAAACGATTTAAAAACAACTTCAAAGACGATGCCACTGTTCATGTACCTGCTGTGTACAGTAACTATTCTTCATTAAAAGTTATAACAATGGAACTGGTTGTTGGAACCAAAATTTCTGAAGTAACTGAAGCTGATGGATTCGATCTTAAATTAATTGCTAAACGTGGTGCCATATCGTACTTCAAACAGGTTGTTGAGAATGGATTTTTCCATGCTGATCCACATCCATCCAACATCTACATCCTAAAGAGAAATATTGTTTGCTACATTGATTTTGGAATGATGGGAATCATAGATGAGCAATTTAAAAATGAACTCGCAGAACTCATGATTTACCTCATAAATAATGATGTGAGTGGCATGATAAGCCAACTCACCTACATGGGTATGATAGATGAAAATGTCGACACAAGATCCCTAAGGTACGATCTTACAGATATGATGTTCAAATACTATGGTACTGAATTAAACGAAGTCCATGGTGGAATGAATGAATTGATAAATATCATGAGGAAGTACCATATTTTCATGCCAAGGGAACTGGTGCTGCTTGCCAGAGGTATTGGAATGGTTGAAGAAACTGGGCAAAAGTTGGATCCAACCTTTAACGCTGTGCAAGTTGGAAAGCCTGTCATAAAAAAGGTTGTGAAGAAAAAATTCTCTCCCCTGACCTTTGCAGACTACCTTAAAAAGAATGTAATCGAAATGGAACACATATTAAAAAATATTCCATTATCCCTCACAAAAACTCTTTACAAGCTTGAAGAGGGAGAAATCAGTATTAAAATAGAGCATGAAGGACTTGAAAAGATAACCAACAAAATATCTGTAGCTTTAATTCTTTCCGCCCTATTAATTGGTTCTTCAATGATAATGACCACAGATAATGGAGTATATTTGATCAAATTCCCATTCCTTGGATTTTTAGGATTTGGTGTGAGTGCTGTGTTGGCCGTGATCCTTGTGATTTCAATTATCAAAGATCGGGGTCTTTCCTAATAAAAAAAATAAAATAAAAAAAAAAGTCGGTTTCTTTTTAACTACCGCATAATTTGGATCTCTTTATGGATTCCATACCCTCTAGGAAATTCTTAGCAAAATATTGCACATCTTCTGAGGGTATTGAAAAACTCACACGAAGGTACCTTTCTCCAAACCTGGAACTTGTGTAAGAACCTTCCCTTGTGAATATTTTTCTGTCCAGAAGGTATTCTGAAATTTCAAGGGGTGTAACTCCAGTATTTTTAAGATCTATAGCCATCATATTTCCCTGTGATGGGTAAACTGGTATGAATGCACCACTTACCTGATCAACTGCGTCTTTAATGATTTTTTGGTTTGAGCGAGTTATATCTTTTATACGGCCCAACCATTGTTTCTTGGATTTTACTGCAGCTAAAGCTCCCCTCTGAGCCACTAGATTAGTTCCAAGATCATTTATGACTATGGTTTTTATGGATTTGATCAGTTCTGGAATTCCTATTACTGCTCCAATACGCAAACCTGCCATACCATATATCTTCGAGAAACTGTAAACAGTTAATGTGTGTTCTGGTGCGTATTTAGCCATCAAATGATGTTTTTCGGCAAAATCCCTGTATGTTATATCGTGAAGAAGATATATATCGTTGTCCTCTGCTAAATCTGCAAAGTCCTTCAGTTCTTCCTTGGTATACGATGAACCCAATGGATTTAAAGGGTCAACTAGGGATATGAGTTTTGTGTTGGCATCCATATTTTCCCTTACAAGTTTTGGTGTGAGTTTATATCCACACTCCTCGTTGTAAATGGGAATAGATTTAACATGATCTCCAAATCTACTCGCGAAGTTGTCTATGATCAGGTACCCTGGATCACATGTGATGGTGTTGTTTTCTGGAGCAAGTATGTCGTTGCAACAGAGATAAAGGGATTCTGTACCTCCCGCAGTAACAAGAATATCAAATTCTGATTGAAGTCCTAAATCTTCTAGTATCAATTCCTTCAATTCTGGAAATCCTTCAGGCGGAGGATACTTGTTATAATCACGTTTTTTTATACTCTGCATCATTGAATCCATAATTTCGTTCTCATCATGGAGGTGGTTGGTATTTTGACCCATCCAAACCATGTCTTCATCGTTGAAAACGTAATCAAAGAACTCATTAGCTGTTTTATAGCCCTTTGGAATCGATTTTGCAGGTCTTGCATATTTTTTTGGTGAAATCATACATCTCACTTGCTTATATATTACATGTCAAAAAAGTTGATATCTATATGATGTCCATTTAATTTTTTTTGAACCTCAAAAAATAATATCAATCTAAACTGTTCAGTTTACATAATAGTTTTTAAAATATCTATTAAAATAATAATCTATTTTTACCTAATTTAAAATTATCGTATTTAATAAAATCAGCCCTAATATGAATGGCAAATCAAAATCAACTTCATAATTCACCAAAAAAATGTAATAACAATTATCCAACACTAAAATTTAACCATAGGCTAGAATCTTAGAATAAAAAATATTTTCAGTAAACAAATTAACAATGTAAAATTGTTGATATGGATCTCGAGTTTCAAGATCCGAATCCCTAAAATTTATGAAACAAGATCAAGTAGTATTCTTCCCAGTATGGCTGCTGCCCACATTATTATTTGTTTGTTTTGATGTGGATTTGTTAGTAGTTTTAGATGCAGTGCTTCCGCTGTTGTTCTGATTAGACTCTCCAGACTTATTGGAAACAATGGTTGAATGCTTAACTACGGGACTGGTGTAGTTCGTTGTATTGTTGGTTGTGTTGGTTGTGTTCACTGCTACCGTAGCTACATTCGGAGCCTGTAACAGCGGAAACATCATGTATCCCCCAGCAATTCCCAGCACTGCAAACACAGCAACCACCCCCACAAAATATTTCGTGTTGAGTTGAGATGGTTCTGTTTTCGATTTTGTTTCGCTTGGCATTTTTGTTAACATTTCTTTTCACCGACTAAAAAATCCAGTGAATATTAAATGAATATCAAAATTGACTAACATCGTGAAACACCCTATTACAATTTAGAACAGCATTCCAAATATATTTTATGATCAAAAAAGTACATGAAAAAGGAGTAAATCTGGTAAAAATCTAAACAAATAAAAAGAAATTAATGAACGAAATCATTCTATGCCACTATCTACAATCCGGAATCTAGTTCTTAAACCTTCAGGCCGACTTCTATGTCTTTTTAAAGTGGCAGATCTTTCTCCTAGGCCATTGGATCGTGCTAGTTCAACAACGACTTTACTCCAATACTTGAGTATAGTTCCTCCAACAGGTTCAATAATTCCATCACCATCAAAAACTGAATAAACATGGTTGGTAATGAGGACTGCAACATCATACTTCCGGGCTATCCTTGACAAAAGTGCCATCTGTTGACCCAATTCCCTGTTGATCTGAGTAGAATCTCCCTCTTTTAATCTGTACAATGCAACTGCAGAATCTAATATGATAAGTTCTACACATTCTTTTTTGGAGTCCAATAAATTTTCAATTTTTTTTATAACATCTATCTGTTCCTTAAATGTTGTTGGTTCGAAAATGATGATATTTTCTGCAAAACTCGTGAATTCACTATTTGCTATCTGCTTAACCCTCTCAATGGAAAGTCCACCTTCAGTATCTATGAATATTGCTTTATCACCATTTTGAGCACAACTAACAAGTAGCTGAAGTGCTATGTTGGTTTTTCCAGATCCTGGAGGTCCATAAAATTGGGTCAAACATCCCTTTTCAATCCCACCACCCATCAAATTGTCTAAAGGAGAATCTGTGGGTATTTTTTTAGTTTCCTCTAGTTCAGATAAAATTTTCATAGTTGTCTCCAAGGTCAATTTCAATAAATTTTTAGGAAAATCCTAATTCCTACTTTGAATTATTTAGTTTAAAAAACTTTAGAAAATGGTCATTTAAATGAATTCCATGATCTACTATGCAATGCATCAACTAATTCAAATGGAATCCTTTGTTATTTGTAAGGGGATAAATCAGAGCAAATTCATCAGTGTTTCGTAACCTGCTCCCTTTCTTAGGATGACAGGCACATCATCAGTCATATCCACCACAGTGGAATGGAGACCGTATTTACAAATGCCTGCATCGAGTACCAGATCAACAGAATCACCGAGCTGTTCAACCACTTCCTTGGGAGATTCTGGAACATTCAACCCCGAGATATTTGCGCTGGTACTGGTAATAGGGAATTCAGATGCCAAGTCACGAGATAATTTGTTGTCAGGAATTCTTATGCCTATCTTATCGGTTCCCGCTGTTAACAAAGGAGATATTTGTTCTTTTTTCCTCATTATCACTGTGAACGGTCCTGGAAAAAGTTGTTCAACTAGGATTTCAGTTTTGTCATCCATGAATGCAACATCATTAATTGCTTCAATCTCAGCTAAACATAGGGATAATGCTTTAGTTTTTAAACGTTTTTTAGAATCAAAAACCTTGGAAACTGCAGATTCATCATACACATTTGCAGCTATTCCATAAACCGTATCAGTTGGATACACTACTATTTTACCCATTTTTAAGTATTCCTTTGCCTGTTTTATTGTATCAGGATCTGGATTTTTGCTGTTAATTTTCAAAATTTTCATGACACTTACTTCCCAGAACAAGTCAGTTCCTTCAAAGTATATATCCCTTGAATTCAATAAGTAGTTTTATGCTGAACAGACTCAGACCACAGGTTAAAGTTATTCTAGATCCAGTTGCCAAGAAAATACGAATCAATCCAAATATTCTAACAATTATTGGGCTACTGGTAAGTTTAATAAGTGCATACATGTTTGCAACAGGAAACTTGTTGATGGGAGGATTGTTGATAGCTCTTAGTGGATTTGTTGACATGCTGGACGGAGCAGTAGCAAGAAATAACTATCAAACCACAAAATTTGGTGGTTTACTTGACTCAACTGCAGATAGATTTGCCGATGCATTCATACTAATAGGTATCATATACGGAGGATATGTTAACTGGATTTACGGAATCCTAGCTTTACATGCATCCTTAACTGTGAGCTATGTGAGGGCAAGAGCAGAATCAGAAGGCATAAAATGCAACGTTGGAATTGCTGAACGGGCAGAACGTCTAGTTATTATAATGATAGGTGCGTTCCTTAGCTACTTCACAAACATACAAATCCTCAACATGAACTTGCTTGGTATCGCTGTAGTTGTTATAATGATCCTTGGTTATGTAACTGTGATTCA
>JAEZAV010000057.1 GCA_023430285.1 Methanobacteriota archaeon
ATGACAATGAAGCAATGCTGAAGACATCAAAAGGATCGGTGAAACGGCCATTCCACGGGATGCAAGAGTAAATACTACTGATGAGTCCTGTACGAGGTAGAGGTAATTCGCATAGATGAATGCTGCTGAAACAGAAGGTGGGTTACTCTCGACATGCCATTTAATATTTATTTTAACGGAAAAATATTTGTAAAATCTTTTTTTGATAGGATTTACGGACTGTTTTGTGATGCAACTAATTATAAAACATTATAAACCAGACAATAACCTAAATATAACTATATCCATATTCAAGGTGATTGAATGTCTGGTACAGTATCTCTTCTTGCACAAATAATTCCACTAGCATTCGGTGCTGCAGTGAGCCCAACAGCTTTAATGGGAATCATTCTCTTACTATCAATTTCCAAGAAACCAAAGATATCTGGAATGGGCTACTATGCAGGATCCATCTTAATAGTTTTGATTGTGTTATGTGTTGGTTTTTTAATTGGAAATGGGGTTAGTTCAGAAACACCACATCCAAATCCATTATTGGCAGCCATTGATCTTATTTTAGGGGCAATTCTGTTAGTTATGGGGATCATTAGGATATTTCGCCCACAAAAATCCCCAAAACACAGATTCAATGGTGAACATCCTGATTCCTCAAGCCTTTTGGTGTTCTTGAAGGGTCTTTCCTTTGGATTTGTGATGTTTTTCATCAATTTTTCAACCACCCTAATAGTTTTAGAAGCAGGAAAACTCATAGCAACAGCATCGGTGCCGATCACTGGAAAAGTAACTGTTTCAGTAATTTTAATATTAATAACCCTCCTGGTCTGCGAAGTGCCACTACTCATTTACTTCTTGCTTCCTGGGCGCTCTGACAAGCTACTCTCAAAGATCAATGTTTGGATGCAGAAGAATGGACACATCTTAATGGGGTTAGTGATTCTTGCCATAGGCGTGTATTTGCTATGGATCGGATCAATCAAATTTGGATTGATATGAATTATTCTTTTTTTATCATAAAAGTGCAGGAACATGTAGAGGGGACAACGATGATCTATTCAAAAAATTAGAGCATGGAATTATATCAAAAATAGTTATGGATAAATGGGTAGATCGTCACCACACCCCAAATAAAATAGAACCTTTCAACGTTATTTATGGGGGTGGAAATTGATCAAATTTTCAATTTTAAAAAAAAATAAAATATATTAATGATTTATTGCATCCTTTACTTTGTCAAAAAATCCCTTGTCTTCGATGTAGATCTCTTCACCACTTACTTCAGCAAATTCAAGAAGTAATTCCTTCTGTTTTGGACTGAGTTTTTTAGGGGTCACGATTTTGACTTTAACATATAGATTTCCTTTACCATTCCAACGTAGATGGGGCATTCCTTCGCCCTTGATACGGAAAGATGTACCTGTTTGAGTTCCTGCAGGTATTTTGAGATCAACAGCTCCTGTAAGTGTTGGTGCTTCTACTGTGGCTCCAATGGATGCTTGAACAAAGCTTATTGGCATGTTGTAAACAAGATCTGATCCTTCCCTTTGGAAGAGCTGGTGTTTTTTCACACCTATTATAACGTACAGGTCACCTGGGGCACCGCCCTTTTCTCCGACATCCCCTTCACCAGGAACTCGAAGCCTGCTTCCATCTTCAACTCCTGCTGGAATTTTTATATGGATGGTGCTTTGATGGTTAACAATACCTCTTCCATGACATTCGGTACAAGGAGTTTCGATGATCTGACCTTCGCCTCTGCAAGTTCTACATGGCCTAACTGTGGCAAACTGTCCCAATGGAGTGTTGCTAACTTGTCTTACCTGTCCAGATCCACCACATTCTGGGCATGTCTTGGTGTTGGTGCCTGGTTCTGCTTTAGATCCATGACAGTGTGGACATGTTTTTTTATGTGGAATTTCAACATCGGTTTCTAGACCTGATGCAGCTTCTTCAAGTGTGATGCTCATTTCGTAGTACACATCATCTCCTTGGACTGGTCCATTTCTGTTTCCTCCACCAAATCCGAAGAGATCAAAAATACTTTCAAAACCTCCACCACGGCTGTTTCCTTGACCTCCGCCGAATCCAAATCCTCTAAATATGTCTTCAAAGTTTGCGTTGTTGAAAATATCTTCTTGTGAGAATCCATTCATGCCTGCATGTCCATATTGGTCGTAGGTTTGCCTTTTCTCTGCATCTGATAGAACGGCATATGCTTCGCTGATCTCTTTGAATTTATCTCCAGACTCAGGATCTTCGCTCACATCTGGATGGTACTTCATAGCCAGTTTACGATAGGCTTTTTTAATTTCCTTTTTATCCGCGCCCTTTTCTACACCTAGGACTTCGTAATAATCACGCTTTTCTGCCATTATAATCTTCCTTAAATTTAATTAGATACTATTTTTTTAAATAAAATTAAAGTTATCTCAAACAAACTATTTAACGATTCATTTAATTAAAAATCTGTAAGTAACCTGTGTGAGTAAATTGCATAAAATAATATCCACTATTCAAATCTGTATCTGCAATAAATTAAAGTAAAAAAAAGGATGGGAAAAGAATTTCCCGTTTTAAAATCCTATTTCTTAACTTCGTAGTCTGCATCTATAGTTTCGTCACCAGATTTGTCTTCTTTGGTTTCTTCTGCACCAGCACCTGCTTGAGCTTCCTGTTCGGCCTGGGCTTGTTGAGCTTCCTGGTATATTGCTGCTCCAACTTCCTGAACCACTTTGGTGAGTTCTTCGGTTTTGGCTTTGATGGCATCGAAGTCATCAGTTGCAGCTACTTCCCTCAGTTCTTTTACCAAGTTTTCGATCTGAGATTTTTTCTCTGCATCTACTTTGTCACCAAGTTCTTCCAAGGTTTTTTCAGAAGTGTAAATCATTGAATCTGCGTTATTTTTGATTTCAATTTCTGATTGACGTTTCTTGTCTTCTTCAGCATGAGCTTCAGCTTCTTTGACTTTTTTATCGATTTCTTCCTTGGAAAGTTTACTGGATGCAGTTATGGTTATTCTCTGTTCTTTACCTGTTCCCATGTCCTTTGCAGAAACACTTATCAATCCGTTTGCATCGATATCGAATGATACTTCGATTTGAGGAACGCCTCTTGGGGCTGGTGGAATACCAACTAACTGGAATCTTCCTAGGGTTGTGTTGTCTGCAGCCATTGGCCTTTCACCTTGAAGTACATGAATATCTACTGATGGTTGGCTGTCTGCTGCTGTAGTGAATATTTGGCTCTTGTTAGTAGGAATGGTTGTGTTTCTTTCGATGAGCTGAGTGAAAACACCTCCAAGGGTTTCAATTCCTAGAGATAATGGTGTAACATCCAATAGAACAAGGTCTTTGATCTCTCCAGCCATTACACCTCCCTGAATTGCTGCACCCATTGCAACACATTCCATTGGGTCTATTCCGGTTTCAACTGTTTTTCCAATGAACTTTTCAACAAATTTTTGAACTGCAGGCATTCTTGTAGGTCCACCCACGAGTATGATTTTGTCTATGTCAGAATTACTCATCTTAGCATCTTTAATTGCTTGTTCCATTGGACCTGCACATTTTTTGATGATAGGATCAACGAGTTCTTCGAGTTTGGCCCTTGTTAGTGATGATGTAAGGTGTTTAGGTCCTTCTGCTGTTGCTGTTATGAAAGGAAGGTTAATGTCACTGGTTAAGGTTGTTGACAACTCTATTTTAGCCTTTTCAGCTGCTTCCCTCAATCTCTGAACTGCCTGATCATCGGTCATGAGGTCTATGCCAGTATCTCTCTTAAATTCAGCTGCGAGATGATTCATGATGGTGTTGTCCATATCTGTTCCACCGAGACTTGTGTCACCGCTGGTTGATCTGACTTCGAATACTCCTCCACCGAAGTCCATGATTGTAACGTCCAGTGTACCTCCACCGAAATCGAACACTAAAATTTCAAGTTCATCGTCTTCTGCCTTGTCAATTCCGTAGGCTAAACTTGCAGCTGTAGGTTCGTTTACCAACCTAACCACTTCAAGGCCTGCAATTGTTCCGGCGTCTTTGGTAGCTGTTCTCTGGTTATCGTTAAAGTAAGCAGGCACTGTTATAACTGCTTTGTTAACAGGTTCCCCTAGGAATGCTTCCGCATCTTTTTTAATCTTTTGCAAAATGAATGCAGATATCTCTTGTGGTGTGTATTCCTTATCCAATACTTTAACTGTGTAATCTGTACCCATACTTCTTTTTATGGCACTAATTGTATGTTCAGGGTTTGTTACTGCTTGTCTTCTTGCAGGTTCTCCTACTAAACGCTGTCCATCCTTGGTAAATGCAACGTAACTTGGAAATGCTTTACCATATTGGGTTGCACCCTCTGCACTAGGTATTATGGTTGGTTTACCACCAATCAAAGCAGCTGCAGCAGAATTACTTGTACCAAGGTCTATGCCTATAATTTTTTCTTTCTTTGCCATTATATTCACCTCTTAAATACAATATTTGTTAATTTTTTAAATTTAATCGTAAAGGTTACTTCTTTTTACATACTTTAACTTTTGAATACTTAATTACCTTTGAATCAAGGCTGTATCCCTTTGCTAACTCTTCAATAATTGTTCCATCTTCATAATCTTCATTGTCTTCAACCATGAGTGCTTCATGTTTGTAAGGGTCAAATGGTTCTCCAGAAGTTTCAATTTCGCAGAGACCTTCATTTTTTAGTGTGTCTTTGAGTTTTTTATGAATCATTGCCACGCCTTCTTTGATGTCCTGGGAATTATCTGCTTTCAAAGCTCTCTCAAGGTCTTCGTAGACATCAATAATTTTAATGATCAGTTCTTCATTGGCGTACTTAATAAATTCTTTAAGATCCTTCTCGGATCGTTTTTTATAATTTTCAAAGTCTGCATGAAGTCTCAGTAATTGGGAATGATATTCTTCTGCTTTATCACCCAAGTCCTGGATTTCTTGGTCTTTATTCTGAATTATCTCATCTTTATCTTTAATTTCAGTTTTAAGACTGTCCAGATCCTTTTTCAACTTCTCTAATTCTTGTTTATCAGTCATTCATTCACCTTTTGTGTGGTATAAAAAGAATAGTAACCTTTAACTATTATAGTTACAAAAGGTTATATAAACCTTTCGCACAACTACTAAAGTGAGGTACAAATTTATAATATAATAACAATTAAACCAGTAAGTGGTAAATCATGGAGTTAGAAGCTATATTAGATGTAATGGGTTGTAAAACTCGTAGAGATATCATAAATTTACTCACAGATGAACCTAGATTTGTGAGTGAAATCTCTAAAGAACTTGAAGTGGGACAAAAAGCCATAATAGAACACCTCCGGGCAATGGAGGAATTAGGACTTTTAAGTTCATCTTTCCAAAAGATTGAGAGGGGAAGACCAAGAAAGTACTACGACATATCACAAGACATACAGATTCAAATTTTCATTGGACCCGGTGCAATTAAAATGAATGTGGTTGGTCAAGAATTCTCAGATTTACATGCAATTGCAGGAAAGATTCGCATGGGCGAAACTGAGGTTGTGGAAGAACTTGAGAATCTCATACAAAGATATGATGATGGAAAAAAGTACGCAGAGCAACTGCTGGCTGAAGTTCTAGCTCATAAAAGAACAAAGTCCCAAGAACCTAAGGATCAATAAAGTTTAGGTTATCAAATAATCATTGAATCTTCAAGGTAATTAGATAATTTATTTAAAAAAGAATTAGGCTGTTTTTTTTATTCATTCCATCTTCCATGATGCAACTGCTGTTTGTCCCATGGATACAGAACCATCTCCTGCACATGTATTTTTGTGTTGGATAAATTTGTAACCTTCAGATTTAACTTTATCACGCACACTCACTGATATGGCTTCGTTGTAGAAGACACCTCCAGTCGCACCGATGATGTCGACACCAGTTTTTTCTGCGGCATTTATTGCTAACTCTGCAAGGCCAAGTGCCACTGCCTTTTGAGCCCCAAATGCTATATTGTTAACATTTTCTCCATTTTGTTTCAATTCAATACATTTTAAAAGGATTTTTGAGGTGTTTAAATATTCCATGTTATTTGAAACATCCTTTTCTATTTCGTATGGAATATCCACAACACCTTTGCTGTAGTAGGCTGCGGATTCCAGTTTCATTGCCGGTTCACCTTCATATGTCCTTTTACCGCAAATTCCAAGGCTTGCTGAAATTGCATCAAGAACCCTTCCAGTACTGGTGGTAATATTCATATTAAACCCGGTTTCCAGCTGTTTAACCACTAGATCAATTTCTCTTTCGCCATGTTTGAAATGTTGGATGTAGCTGGTTTTCATTAGTTCGGATAATTCATCAACATCCATGGAACCGTATAACATGGACATAACCATTCTGGCTGGATACTTGGTAGTTAAATCACCACCAACCAATTTTTGTGGTATTAAACTTGCTACACGTTCGTAACTTGCTCCTTGAGTATGAAGAATTTCTCCACCCCATGCTGTTCCATCCTCCCCGTAACCAACACCATCTGCAGCAATGCATATGACTTCATCAACCTGATTATCAACACAGAGTGCTGCGGCATGTGCATGGTGGTGTTGCACTCTTAAGATATCCGCACCAAACTTGTCTCCCATTTCCTCTGCAAGTTTGGTTGTGAAGAACATTGGATGTAGATCACAGGCAATGACATCAAAGTCATCTGTCTTGGTGATGTCCATCATATGATCCACGGCATTTTGAAGGTACTGGAATGTGTCGTACTTGGTTGTATCTCCTATATGTTGTGATACGTAACATTTTCCTTCCTTTAAAATTGAAAAGGTCACATCTATTTCTGGACCCAAGGCAAGAACCTTCAGTTGATTGTTTATCCCTGAAAAGTCGTAGGGTTCTGGTACGTAACCTCTTGAACGCCTGATAAATGCGAGCTCTCCATCTCTAAATCTTACCACAGAATCATCACACCTGTTAACAATTCTTCGATTGTGCAAGAGGAAATAATCGGCTATACCCTCCAGCTTGGATATTATTTCTTCGTTTTTGATGAGCATGGGCTCACCTGGCATGTTGGCGGAAGTCATGATGTAAGCAGGTTCTGTGCTGTAGCTGAAGAGTAGATGATGAAGACCCGAGTAGGGGAGCATGACACCCAGATTATGCAGGTAGGGTGAAACTGATGGGGCCAGTGAGTAGTTTGAATTTTTGTTCAACACCACAATTGGTCTTCTCCTGGACTGGATGGTATCAGATTCCACATCAGAAACTTCAGCAAATCCTTTAACAGTCTCAATATTTGGGGACATGATTGCGAATGGTTGGTTGAATCTTCTCAATTTTTGTCTCAAACTATCAACAGGGCCGTTTTCAGTGGTTTTCACAACTAAATGAGTCCCACCAATGCCTTTGATTGCCAGAATTTTTCCTTCGTCAATTAATTCTGCAGCCTTTTTAATGGGATTTTCAACTTTTAAAATATCCTCCTTGTACAGAAATACCTCTGGACCACAAACATCGCAGCAGCTTGCTTCTGCATGGTACCGTCTATCTTCAGGATCTTCATATTCAACTTCACATTCATTACATAATGGAAAATCTTCCATGGATGTACGTTCTCGGTCGTACGGAATCGAATTAATGACTGTGAAACGAGGCCCGCAATCTGTACATGCTGTAAATGGATATTTATATCTCCGATTATCAGGATCAGCCATTTCTTCCAAACAGTTCGAACATGTTGCAACGTCAGGGGGAATTACAGATGCTCCAGAAAAGTTATTGGAGCTTGGAATTATCTTGAAATCATCGTACGCAGTCAAATCTCCATTTAACCATTCTACCTTTAATGAGTTTATTTCAGAAATTGGGGGTTTATTCTCCTTTAAATCTACTATGAATTGATTTATATCGTTTTCTTTTCCTTCCAATATTATTTCAACGATATTTCCCAAGTTCCTGACGTAGCCATTTAAATTTATTTTCTTGGCTAATCTGTAAACTGTGGGCCTAAATCCAACACCCTGTACTATTCCCTGTACCAATATTCTGGCTTGTTCCAACCAATTCACCAACTATCAATAGTTTTTTTTAAATTATTTCCTGATACTCATTTAAAAATTTTGATTTAAAAAAAGTTATCCATTCATGACATAAGCGATTATGGGTTAGTTTGGTGTTCTATACAACCCTCGATATTTTCATGGACAATTATTTGATCATTTTCCAAAGGGACAGTTGTAGATGCAAAGACCACAAACTGACAATTTTCCCTCTTTTTCCAGATTTTCTAAGTACAATTCACATTTCCTAGCATCGTACCTTACATCACGGGATTCGTCTTCATTAAAATTAGATCCAGTAAATGCTTTAACTGGACAGATATCTACACATTTTCTGCAATCTCCGCACTGATCTTTCATAGGTTTACCAGTGGGAGTCAGAGGGGCATTGGTCAGAATGGTGGTCCATCTAACTCTTGGTCCATTTTCAGGAGTTATCAAAAGGCAACTTTTTCCTATCCAACCTAGACCTGCTAAATTGGCAGCTAGTTTATGTGAAAAAACAGCACAAATCCTTTCATCATCAAATCTTTCTGAAGCAGGTACAGGCAAAGCTAGATAACCCTGCTTTTGAATCGATCTAGCCAGTCTAGAAGCAATTAAATCAAGTTGAAGATTTACGATGTTATAGTTGTGTTGGTAGTTGACAGCAACTGACTGCTCACATCTCCTAGGAAGATCATCTACAATGGTATCTAAAAGCAGTATGCCAATTGATATGGCCCGAGGGTATTGCTCAATACTAATTTTACCCTGTTGGAATATGAAATCACCTGCATGGGTGATATCTGCAACACCATAATAATCTGCACCTAAATTTCTTGAAAATTCATCTAATCCTTCATCAAGCAAAATTTACACGTCCCTTTCATTGTTTCACAGTTAATAACCGAAAACTTGTAGTATGAACTGTTTATACTTCAATATTTTCCACCAAATTATTAGTTTTTTAGGACTCACACGGTCGTATTAATAGTGAATTTATATTTCAGTTTTTATGAGTTATTAAAAAATATAAAATTATAATCTATTAAATGTTAAAGATGATATTATGAAAGCATATATTTACGTATTAAACACTTTAGCGGATTGGGAAATCGGCTATTTAACTGCTGAACTTAATAGTGGCAGATATTTAGATAAAACAAAACCTTCAGTTGAAGTTATAAAAATCGGAAGTACAACCGAACCTATAAAAACAATGGGGGGCATTAAAATCGTGCCAGATGAGAGTGTTGATAATATCCGGTTTAAGGAAGATGATTTACTAATTTTACCTGGAGCAGATACCTGGATGGAAGAGGAAAATAAAAAAATAATAGACGCTGTTCCTGATATTATGGATAAAAAAGTAATTGTTGCTGCAATTTGTGGAGTTACGATCGCCCTAGCAAATAGGGGCCTATTGAACAACAGGAATCATACCAGCAATGACTTGGAAGTTTTAAAAATGTTCTGTCCACAATACACTGGAGAAAATTTTTATTTAAATCAACCTGCAGTCATAGACGACAATTTAATCACTGGAAGCGGTATTACTCCCTTAGAATTTTCATATGAGGTATTAAAGAGAATAAATGTAATGAAAGCTGAAACACTGGAAGCTTGGTATCAATTATATAAAACTAATGAACCAAAGTATTTCTATGCCCTAATGGAATCACTTAAATAATCATAAGGGAATTTTTTTAAATTATAATTGATTGAAATTCATTTTTACCCATATATACCTCATATAACTCTTTTTTCAATGTTTTTTCTTGAGGATCAAGTGTTTGGGATAGAAATCATATTTTTCATAGAATTTTAGGGCATTTTCATTACCATAACTGACAAGGATCTCCAAATCTGAAACTTTATTTAGTTCCATCCAGTTTAAAGCACGTTCCATGAGTTTATTCCCAATACCTTCCTTTCTGCAGCGTTTATCCACATACAAAGACTCAACAGAACCCTTTTCGTCGACTATTGAGCTAACACTGTATGCCAAATAGTTCTCACCATCCTTAACAATGTCCAATCTCAATTTTCCAGATTCAGCAAGATTTTCAAAATGTTCCTTTCTTTTTTCAAAGGTTAAACATTGATAGTCCATTGGAAAATATTTGGATTGTGATTGCAAGTGGTGAATTAACTTTTTCCACATGTCTGAAATGAGTTCAAGATCCTTTTCATCGGTTTCATTGTAGGTTATCATGATTTCACTTGTTATTTGCAAATCTGAAACAAAATTCATTTTCTATTCAGATTCAGTTTCTTGATCTACAAAAGTAGCATAAAAACCATCTGTATCAGCATATATTGCTTTAAAACCAAAATTTTCCGCTTTTTCCATGGTTTTCTTAATAAAATCTCTTCCCCAAGCCGTTACAGCTTCAGCACATTCGATCCTGTACCATCTGAATCTTGAGTAACCATAAACTCCGTACATAGAATTTGCAAGCCTTTTAAGGGCTTGCTGCTGAACATCAAGCACCTGTTTTTCTCGAGGATTTTCCGCCATTTTCATGGCTGTTTTTAACCTAACCCTTTCCTTTAGAATATTACCTATGATGGATGGAACAAATCCTATAGGTTTTTTTAAAAATTTGTGGCCAACTTCAGGGGCAGTGTAACAGTCCTCATCATCACACTCCAACACCAATGTGTCTGGCGAAACATTTTTAGAAATAATAATACTCGGGTAAAGACTCCTGAAATCGAATGATACTATATTTTCATGCAAACCCTTAACAGGATCCTTCACATATCCTCCTGCAGCTCTTTTACCGCGTCTTTCTGAATACTGTGAAGAAGAAGGTTTGTTGGGCACCATATCTCCAAGTTCATGGGCCTTACGAATAAGGTACCATTCAACCATTTGTCCTGTAGCCATCCTTGCAATGTCGAAAAATGGTTGACCAACTATTCTAGTGAGCTCCATACTCAGTGGCAACATTTTCTCAGCAATCTTGGTGACCGCAACTGCATCGTCCAGTGAGTACTCGAAGAGTTTCTTTAATTTTGCACCGCCTTCATCCCAGTACTGGTAGATCTCATCACCAGGCACATCTTCTTTAGCTTCGTCGAAGAGTTCTTTATAAACACGTTCAAGGGTGTACCTATCCAACTGCAAATATCTGCGCATTAATAGGTAAAGATCAACATGAATTCTTCCTTTGACCATTGCGGAATTTGTATAACCTCTTCTCATAAATTTTATACCCGATCCATCCACTCCGAGGTTTGGCTTCACATTCAATTTTGCTGCTCTATCCCTGATATACGGCATATCAAAATTATCAGAGTTGTAACCAACGAGGATGTCAGGATTCTCTGATCTTACTATTTCGAAAAATCTTTGAATCATGTGGGCTTCGGTTTTGAGCGTTTCAACATATTCCAGATCCGAACTTTTGGTTGACAAAACCTTTTTCAAGCCGTGATTACTGGAAAGACTCATCATGATAATTGGATCTTCTTCTGCTTGAGGCATTCCCTTGGGATTTCGGACTTCTATATCGAAACTTAGGGTTTTAAGATCTGGAAATCCTGATTCAATTTGTTCAGGTTTTCCTTCCAACTCAAAAATACATACATCTGTATCACAACTGAAGCTGATGGAGTCGGGATCCACACAATTTCCATTGACTAAAACTTGGCCCATTGGAAAAATGTTCTTGTCTATCAAGTAACGCCTGTAGAACGGAATATCATGCTCTAAAATATCTGTTACAGAACCTAAATTTCTAATTTTGTCCCTTAATTTAGGTACGTCCTGGGGATGATGTAGAGTAACCTTTAAAAAGTCTTTCATTTCACCTAGATAGTTGATTCTAGCCCATTCAACCATTTCAATATCCAATTCGTTTAAATCTGCTATGCACTGTTCAGGATCCAGTGGAAGAACGTATATGTAAGGTTTGAAGTTTTTATCAAGGACAATTATAGATTGACCTTCTTCATCTCCCTCGAGTCTTCCGAACATTCTGATAACAGCTTTATCCTCTTCTGTAATGTAATCTATGTCTAGAAGCACGAATTTTCTACTTTCCATGAACTTTTATTTATGCTGTGAATGTTATATAAGTTGTTAAATATTGGTTTGACTAAGGTCACGATAAACTCAAATAAGAGTTAAAAGAATTTTTAGGTAAAAATATAGGAGTTAAAATTTCCATGAAACTTAAGGAATTAGATCTAACTAAATATGACATCAATCAAATTTCAGAAATGATTTACGAGACTGATCAAAATCTTTTCGGGATTTTCCTTGATAAAAATCCTAAGAAAGCTGTTTCAAAACTCAAAAAGCTCATAGAAGCGGGAAAAAATTGCTATGGGCACGAGCACATCTATATTGCAGAAGATGAGGATGGCACTATTCAAGGGGTATTAGTTGCATTTAGAGGGGATGAAATAGGTTTTGTTCAAGAGGCTAAAATTTTCAAGGCAACCATGAATTTCAAGGATTTCTTTAAATTAACCTTCATAAAACCCATATATGATAGTATAACAGCTTCTTCAATCCAAGGAGATGACTTTTACATAGGAAATCTTGTTGTAGATTCAAATTTGAGGGGAAAGGGTATTGGTTCAAAGATAATTGAACAATCATTCCAACTTGCAAGGGATAAAAAATGTAAAAGAGTTTTGCTCGATGTAATATTTGAAAATACAGGTGCAAAAAAACTTTATGAGAGAATAGGATTTAAAAAATGCAGTGAAAAGAATTTATGGTGGTCAAATAAATCAGATGGAACTTATGGGATGGAATATCCCCTTAAAAACTAATAAAAATTATTGGCACCGTCATAGAATACAGTTAAAATAAATCTACAGGGAAAAATAATCATGAAACTAGTTTTTGATGAAACTGGAAATGAAAACAAGGAATCCATAGTGTTCCTACATCCTGGAGGAATGTCTGGCTGGATGTGGGAGCCGCAGATAAAACATTTCAAAAATTATCATTGCATAATTCCTGATCTACCTGAACATGGCCGGAGTGCCAGTATAAAACCCTTCACAATAAAAAGAACATCTGAAATGGTGGCGAAATTAGTTGAAGATTGTCCAAATGAACGGGTAAATCTGGTTGGAATTGGTTTAGGAGGGCAAATAATCCTCCAAACCATGAGCAAATATCCTGAAATAGTAGATCGTGCCATGGTAAGTGGAACTTTAGTCAGAAACCATCAATACAAATCTTTAATAGCACGTTTAAATGAGCTTTTAATGATTTACAAACCTGTAAAAAACAATGACTTCTATGTTAAGGCGTATATGAGAACTTATAACATGCCCAAAGTCTATTTTGACAAGTTCAAAATTTCCACCCATCAAATTGAAACCAGTTCAATAGAAAGGATTCTATTGGAAAATCACACCTTCAAACTACCTCCGATCTTGGAAACAGGTGAAAGGAAACTTTTGGTTATGGCTGGTGAGAAAGATTATAACATAATCAAAGATTCTTCAAAGAAAATTATGTACGAATATCATGCTAGAGGAGCTCTTGCATTGGGAGGGGGACATCTTTGGAACATGGAAACTCCTTATAAATTTAACGAAGTTTTAGATGCATGGCTCCAAGACCAACCCTTACCTGAAGCCCTAATCTCTCCACTTTGATATCCAAATTTTTAGATACCACTATTTTAATTCTGGTTTTTTTTAATAGGAACAAATTGCATATTTCAAAGGCATGATCAAAAATTTATGTTCGTAAAAACAGATCTAATTTTAATTTACCTAGGGTTTTTTATCAAATAGAATTCTGGAGTTTTCAAAAATGCAACCAAAGGTTATACTTTACATTGCAATGAGTTTGGATGGAAAAATAAGTGGTTTTGAGATAAATAAAAATGTTTACAAAGAAATTAAATCTCATATAAATTCTGATGCAGTTTTTATGGATGTTGAAACCTTTAAAACC
>JAEZAV010000079.1 GCA_023430285.1 Methanobacteriota archaeon
ATCTGTACGTAGCCCTCATTTTTAGCAATTTTTGAATACAGGGTATATCTGTTTCTTGCTTGGCTTTCGCCAATAAATGCCTTGGTTAAATTCTCCAAAGTTTTTTTCATTTTAACACCAGACTATATTCTGTTACTAATGGTCTATAAATTTTTAGTTTGGTTTAACTCAAACTTCCATTTACCACTATAATTTTTTAAGTTAGTAGTAACTAAGAAGTTCTTAGAAATAAATAACATCTATGTTGGGTGATGACGCAATCACCAGTTTCATATTTAAAATTTGGTCAAACTTTATTAGGAACATATCTAAATAATGGATAGAAAATAGATCTCACATTGTAGAAAGGAATAGTTTTACTATACAATTTTTATGATGTTAAATTTTTGGTGATAAAAAATGGATGTAACATGGGTCAATGTTCAGTACGATAAAGATAGTGATAAACAGTACAATTCAGTATCTGATAAAAGCATAGAAAGAATTTCCATAGGTTCAGAAACAATTAAAATATATTACACTCAAGAATCAGAAAGAAATGAAACTTACGTCAAGATAATTTTAATTAATAACATAGCAGGATATGAATATCCAATTGTAAGGGGCCGGGGTATCTAAATTTTTTAACTTACCCTAAATTTTTATTTTTTTATTCCTTTCAAATAGATTAAATTTGTTTTTAAAGAAAATTCCATTTGATTATTCTATTTTTAAAAGATTTGTGAAAGATATCACCCTAATATCAGCCTATGGTGTAGTGTTTTAAAATGAATTAAAGAGCTTTAAGCTATATTTAAATCATATTAGTGCATATGAAATATTAAGGGTTTTAAAAATTTTTTTGGAGGGAAAATTTTTGAATGTAAATTTAGACAACAACTATAAATTTATGATTCCAATTTTGTTGGTCTGTCTGTCAGTGGCATTTGCAATGGGAGTTAACACTGCTTCTGCAGCGAATCCTAACCAAATGTATGTCAGCAACACAGGAAGTGATTCTTGGAGTGGATATTCTCCTGTGTGGAATGGTACTGATGGACCTAAACAAACCATTAAAAACGCTACAAACGCCGTTAATAACGGTGGGACCATCCATATTTCTGATGGAGTTTACAATGAAAATGACATTAGTGTATTCAGTAAAGATGTGAACTACATTGGTCAAAGTAAGACAAAAACTATAGTTAACGGAAACAAGATTTCCAGAATATTTTCAGTTGGGGCCCAAGGAATTACTTACAACTACTTGTTCGCCAACATGTCCTTTATCAATGGAAATTCCACTGCAGGAGGAGCAATATGGAACTACGGTGCAACAACCATTGACAACTGTATATTTAAAAATAATATTGCCAAGTACAGTGGTGGGGCCATATACAGTCAAGGAACAGGAAGTGCTCCTGCTTCGTTAACCATAACAAATACCAGTTTTATTAACAACAGCTGCAATATGGGAGGAGCCATATTAAATGCTTTAAGCACAGTAAGCGTTAGTAACAGTGAATTTGTAAATAATACCGGAACAACCAGTGTACTTTATAACAACTATGGTACCATATCTTACTTCCAATTTAATAGGATGATCGGTACAGGAAAATTAATTTACAGCGATACCGGTGGAGATTTAAGTTTAAACTGGTGGGGTTCAAACAGTGACCCAACACCAATGACTACTGGGGTGACAGTTGTTCCATGGCTGGTGTTATCAGTATTTGCTAATCCAACATCAATTGCACAAGGTGCCACATCTGTAATAACCGCAGATCTACTCCATGATAGTGGAATTTTAACAGATCCAAACAATCCTAATCTTTACTACCATGATCCATTGTTTGGTCACGTTATTGATGGAATTCCAGTGCAGTTCAACACAAATCTTGGAACTGTTAATCCAATCACAAATGCATTGTTAAATGGAGCTGCAACAACAACATTAAATGGAAACGCATTGGGAACAGCCACTGTAAGTGCCTTGGTTGATGCACAAACTGTGTCAAAAAATGTTACCATCTTCAAAAATAATCCCCCTGTTTTAACAGGAACTGATCCAGTGAACAAAGCAGTTAACGTGGCACTAAACAAAGTTGTAACGTTCACATTCGACAAGAATATAAAACTAGCAACCAATCCATGGATAGAATTTAAAACATCCACAGGAACCATTGTAACTTTCACTAGCTCGGTCACAGGAAACGTATTAAGTCTCAAACCTAGTTCACTTCTCCTTAGTGGAACAAGCTACACCGTGATAATTCATTCTGGTAGCGTAAGAGATTTGTCAAACGCAGGAACTACAACACCAATCACATTATCATTTACCACAGACACAGCTCCAACAGTAACCAGTGTCAACCCTACAAATAATGCTGTAAATGTTGCTACAAACAAGGTCATTAAGTACACATTTAACAAATCCATAAAACTAGCAACAAACCCATGGATAGAGTTTAAAACTGCTTCAGGAACTTCTGTTAACTTCAAAACATCGGTGAGTGGAAATGTGTTGAACCTCACACCAACAAGTTTACTCAAAAACAAAACCAAATACACCGTTATAATACACTCAAACAGCGTTACAAGTCTTGGAGGGGCAGGATTAGCAAACCCATATCAAAACTACTTCACAACCAACTAGAATAACTTGTTTTAAGGGAAAAATTCTTTCCCTTTATTTTTTAATTTTAAAATATAATTGCATACACCACCATTTTTTATGAACCTAAATATGTTATATTTTAAATATAGGGTTTAATACAATTCAAATTATTATATAAAGTTCTGAAATTGTTTCAATATATTATTTAATGATTCTTGGGCTTTAAAAAACAATTAAATAGTAGTGAGTACATAATATAAGTATAAAAAATACCGGTCAATCAAAATGGATACTAAACAAAAACAGTTAACTGTACTCATGGTCTTATGTGGACTATTTTTAGCTTTATTAATCTGTGGAGGAGTTTCTGCATCAAATAATACTGGTGCGAACAGTATCAGCGGTGCAAGTAATTCTAAAACAACTAGTTATCAGGTCAAAACCCAGACTTTAGTTACAAAATCAAAAATTACCACTAAAAATACATCTTTAAACAGCAGCACAGGAATTCCCTACTACTACGACCTAAGAAAACTTGGAAAACTTACACCTGTTAAAAATCAAGGTCTTAGTGATGTTTGTTGGGCATTTGCAGTGACTGGTTCCTTGGAATCCACCACACTCCCATATAAAAGTTGGAACTTCTCTGAAAATAATATGAAGGACCTTTTAAGTAGAGGATACAAATACGGTTTTGATAGGGGATATGATGAAGCTGGTTGTTGGGAAGAAGCCCTGGCATACCTAAATAGCTATATTGGTCCTGTAACTGGAGCTCAAGATCCATTCAATGAGTTTAGTGGAAGTTCACCAACCAACCTCAAACCTGCAGTGCATGTGCAAAACACCATCCAACTTAAATCTAGAACCCTTAATGGTGTGATGAACAACACCGCTATAAAAGAAGCTATCATGAAGTACGGTGCCATATACAGTTTAATGACGTTTCAAGATTCTTACTACAATTCAAATACCTACGGCTACTACTACAAAGGTAATGGAGATTATAATCATGCCATATGTATTGTGGGATGGGATGATAATTACAGTAAAACAAATTTCGTGGGAAATGCTCCTGGAAACGGGGCATTCATAATTAGAAATAGCTGGGGAGCAGATTGGGGTGATCAAGGCTATTTTTATGTTTCTTATTACGATAAAAATCTTGCAAACACCGACGACAACATAATATTTATGAGCGGAGAATCTGTTAAAAACTACGACAACATCTATCAGTACGATCCATTCGGAGACGTTGGAAATTATGGCTACGACAACGATGTGGGCTGGTTTTCAAATGTCTTCAAATCAAATGGCAAGGAACTTCTTAAAGCTGCAAGTTTCTATGCCACCCAACCCAACACATCCTACAAAATTTATGTTTACCTCAACCCAGTTGGGAACAATCCAAGATCAGGAATATTAGCCGCTGTACAGCAGGGCATTATATCGACTGCAGGATACAAAACCATTGTTTTAAACAACTTCGTTAATCTGATGAAAAACCAAAGGTTTAGTATCGTTGTTAAACTCGTGAGTCCGGATGATTACCAACCCCTAACCATAGAATATCCGTTAATCGACTACAGTAGCAAGGCCCGGGCCAGTCCAGGACAGAGTTTCATAAGTCCCAACGGCATATCATGGGAAGATATGACCAGTGTGATAGACAATGCAAATGTTTGTTTGAAGGCATTTACAAGTAATCTAGGAGCAGACCTTGCTATCTCTGTTAAAGCCAGTAACAACCATCCAAAAATTAATTCAATTGTATATTACTACGTAAAGGTCACAAATTTAGGGCCACAAGAATCATTTAATGTTGTGGTAAACAGCTTACTTTCCACAAAATTAGATTTTATATCCTACATCAAAAGTATGGGTAGCTACAATCCTACAAGTAACATGTGGAGCATTGGAAACCTTCCATCTGGATCTGTTGCTTACCTCATACTGAAGTTCACTGTAACAGAAACTGGGGAAATAACCAATAATTACATTGTAAGTTCAAAGACCTACGATTACAATCTAAGTAACAATGCATTTACCTCAACCATATTTACATCCACGGATCAAAATGGAACTGTCATATCTAATAATTTGAACTCATCCAAATCCGTTTTATCAAAATCCATACCTATGAAAGATACTGGATTTCCATTGTTACCATTGGTTGTTGGTATTTTACTGGTTACCTTGGGATCTGCATTTAGAAGAAAGTGAAACAATTGATTCCTAATTTGTTACTTTTTTGTAAATATTTTCAGGCCCATTTTATCCAATTCTAAATTATTTTGTTTAATTTCTGTATTCTTGATAACAAAGAAAATGAGATTTTGTTTACAAAATTTAGTTCGGTTAATTATTTAATTCTGAGAATTTCGAGTTTTATCATACTATTTTTGTGCCATATTAATAAATAAATAACTAAATAACCAGTTAATTTAAATTGTATGAAAATACATATACTATTTTCAAGATAGAGGTGTTAATATGAAACAAAAATTAACTATAATTCCAGTTTTGGTAATATTAATAGTGTTGGGAGGAGTTCTTATTTCTGGTTGTATTGGTAACAACGATACCAACAACACAACAGTGAACAATACAACATACAGTTCTCCAGCTAATACGACAACAACTGCCAATACATCAACAGCAACTGCGTCATCTACCAAATCTACTTCTTCAGATAACAGTAAACAAAATACTTCCAGCCAAAGTAGCGGTAGTAAAAATAACGGCGGTTCTAGTGGCACCAGTGGAAGCAACGATGGTTTAACTGGTAAAAATTATAATGCAAATCCAACTGATCCAAATGGAAATCCAACATAGATAAAAAAATAAATTAAATATTTTTTTTTGAGGTGAGTTAATTAATGATCAATAAAAAAATGGTTTCAGTATTGATGGGTCTATTGATGATTGTAAGTATCGGTGCTTCAGCAGC
>JAEZAV010000115.1 GCA_023430285.1 Methanobacteriota archaeon
TTTATACATATAAAAGTTCTTCCGATCAGAAATGACTATAAAACACTGATAAATCAAATTCTAATTATAAGCAACTTAACTCATAGAATGATTTTCATAGTTCAAAAGTAGTCTATTGGATATTTCATTATCATAATATATAAAGTTTGCTTGATGCCCATGAAATTAAAATCAACATCAAATATTCAGTATTCATATGTTAAATATTCTGCCCTATTTTTGATCTGATTAACCAATTTTTCAAAGGGATACAAAAGAATTTATAATTAGTTTTTTCAGTTCTCGATTGTAAGGAATTAACGATAAAATATTGATGGGAAGTTCAGACTAAATTATCGAAAATTAAACTTTGATTAAGGGTTTATTTATCTTATTTAAAAAAAGAAAAAAAGAGAAAAACTATTTAAAGTCTTTTAACGGCTAAATCGACGTCAGATGCTTTAACAGTTTTTCTTCCTGCGTGTTTTGCAAGTTTGACTGCTTCAGAAGCTATAGTTTCACCTTTTTCTTCTAAAGCTTTTGCTAGAGCTTCTCTAGCGTCGTCACTTACTCTTTCTGCACCGGCATTTTTTATTATTCTTCCTATTGGAGCAATTGGTAATTCCACATTAATCACCTCACTAAATATCTTTGTTAATATACACTGTTGTCGTAATCCCTTATATATTTATGGTATATTTATGAGATTTATTCAGTGATTTGTATGTTTTTTGGTCATGTCATCATGATCTATTTCATTTTTGGTCAGCCCATGACAAATTATGTTGTATTTACTGATGTGGAAAAAATTGGGATATAGAAAATCTTCAGATCAATTAAAAAAAAATTGTAGTGAGAAAACCTTTATTGCTTGTTAATAATCTTTGAAAGAGTTTTAACATCAGCATCAATTTCTAAAGGTTCTACACATGCATTAATTGCAGTATTAGGGTCTTTTAAGAGGTGGCCAGTCACAATACAAACGACTTGCTCTCCTTTGTCTACTTCTCCAGATTCAACCATCTTTAAAAGGCCAGCAATGGATGCTGCAGACGCAGGTTCTACTCCTATTCCCTCTTTTCTTGCCAGTAATTTCTGAGCACTCAATATTTCATCGTCTGTGACTGTATCAGCATAACCATTTGACTCATATATTGCCCGCAATGCCTTTTGTGCACTTACAGGTGCACCTATTCTTATTGCAGTTGCAATTGTTTCAGGATCCTTAACAGGTTCTATGGTTTTTTTGCCTTGGCGAACAGCATTGGTTATTGGTGCTGACAGTTCAGCCTGTATTCCAGTCATCATTGGAAGATCATCCATGAATCCTGCCTCGTGAAATTCTTTAATTCCCTTCCATATAGCTGAAATGTTTCCTGCATTACCCACAGGTAACACTATCCTGTCTGGAGACTTCCAACCTAGATCATCTACGATCTCAAATCCTATGGTTTTTTGTCCTTCTAAACGGTAGGGATTAACAGAATTTAACAGGTAAAGCTGTCCTTCCAATGCTAGTGATGTGACTGTTTCAAGTGCTTCATCGAAGTTTCCACGTATTGAGATAACTTCAGCACCATGAAACATTGCCTGTGCTAGTTTTCCAAGTGCAACTTTCCCTGCAGGTAAGAGCACGATACATCTTTTACCAGCTCTTGCTGCGTAGGCTGCAAGTGAAGCGGATGTATTTCCTGTTGAAGCACATCCTACGGTGTTAACCCCAAGTTCAACAGCCTTTGTCATACCTACGCTCATTCCCCTGTCTTTAAAACTTCCAGTGGGGTTTGAACCTTCTACCTTAACATACAGATCTATTCCAAGTTCTGAACCTAGTTTATCACATTTACAAAAGGGTGTGCCTCCCTCTTCTAGGCTGACAATTTTTGTTTCATCAACTGGTAAAAATTCCTTATACTTCCACATGGTGGATTTTCTGCAGTTGAAAATATCTTTAGAAATATCTGGATGGCTGGAAACCACTTCTAGTGTGGAATCACATTTTTTACAGGTGTAAATTATTTCATCAATTTCGTATTCTTCTCCACACGATATACACTTCATCATTCTATCACTTGTTAAATTTTTTTTATTGTAAATTTATAATATTATTTTTTTGAATAAAAAGTTTTGAACTGTCCTGGTTTGGCTAGAAACTTGGCTTAAGAACGGTACTGATTATTATTTAGAGTGCAGATTTTACGTAGTTTCCCCATGTAATGGTGAGGTTTGCCTCTATGACAGCAGCAATAATTAACAATACAACGGCTATGGATAGGAGTTTCAATGATTCCCAAAATTCATCGATATGCGATCCTATAATGTAGTTGAACTGGGTACTTTTTGAAATATCTGTTCTCATATGTAATAAATCCCTGAAAATATTCAGAACACAGCTTCCAAGCCTGAAACCTGCTGCTCCTGCAATAATAATTCCTAAAAGTTCTGGAATTCCATGGGGTATTGTGTACACAATATAATCTCCCAAGGGGAATTGTGTACCTGCGTAGCCAATGAAAAGTCCGTTGAAGATAAGATACCCTGCAGATATGATTCCTACGAATGCTCCACCAATGTAAATTAATAGGGCTACATTTAAATTGTTAAAGAACAGTGAGAACGTGTTTAACTGTATCTGTCCCGTGGTAATTTTGTTCTGGAATTCTCCATAAACTCCTCCAAGAACGGGGTTTAAAAATCCAGCAAATGCGTACCCCGCAAAAATAGATCCAATGAGAATAACAGCTGAAAGCATTATGTATGTTTCGTTTCGCTTGTAAAGCCCACCAAAAAATCCATCGTATCGCTCTTTTTTCAAACTTTTCACATCCTTAACTGGAATATTAAAGGTATATCACCACATCTTTTAGGTATTATTTTTCAGTTCTATTATTAGTAATTACTTAATATCTTCCGGGCTTCACCCTCTGCAACATTCCTTCGTTTGGATAGATCTTCGAAGAAGATTCTCATCATGGTGCTTGCCTTGGCTTTACATTCTCCACACATCATTGTCCCATTCTTGCAGTCATGATACATTTCCACAAGTTCTTTATCAGATTCCACCAGGTGGTAGAGAAGCATCTCGTAAACAACACAGTCTTCAGGAATGCCTCCCAACTTCTTTTGTTCGTCTAAACTCTCTCTTCCGCCTGTCTTAGCAGTTTTAATCTTCTTTTCTGCAACTTCAGGTTTGTCACTCAAGAATATGGCCGTTTTTGGCTTGCTACTTGACATTTTATCTCCAGTTAATCCTGTGATGAATCTGTGGTAGGTTGAAGAAGGTGCTATGAAATTGAATTTGCTCTTCAAACGATCAGCAATGTCCCTGGTTAATCTGATGTGAGGGTCCTGATCAGGCCCTACTGGTACCACTGTTGGTTTAGGTCCTCCAAATTCTTCTAACTGGGGATGTAGAATGTCAGCAACTTGTACCAGGGGGACATAGAGATGCGATATGTTGGTTGAGCCTGAAAATCCGTAGATTGCTTTCATCTCGTTTAGATTCACCCTTTTACCAGTTAGGTAAGCTAAACTTTGGACTGTTTTGTTCTCAGACTGTAGGTAACAGTGAATATTTTTCTGTTTAAAATCCAGTCCAAGTGCAATGTAATTGGTTAGGTACTCAACAATTGCAAGTTCCCTTGATTCTTCAAATTCAATATTCCTTGCTGAAAATGATTCCATATCTGCAATTGGTATGAATATATCTGCGCCATGTTTTTGATACCATATTAACTGATCAACAATCATTTTATGGCCTATATGCATTTTTCCACTGGGCATCATTCCTGATACTACTGCAAATTCAGATTTTTCATGCAGGGCCTTAACTATTCTGCCAAAATCCCTTTGACCAAATATTATTCCCCTCTTCATGAGGACTGGGGGATCATCCACTTCAGGCAGAAGGTCTGCGAAGGGCTTAATTCCGAACTGTTCAATGAGATTTTCGTAGTCTAAAACAGCTGAACTCCATGGGTCTATCACTAAATCACCTTAAATTACTAGTACAATTTTTTTAATTCTTATATCTACTCTTACCTTGAAAGTATCCGCCAAAATGATTCATGGCCTAGTCCATTCAACGTTGTAGTAAGTTATATCGTTTTCCTCGTCCACTACAGCAAACAACAATTTTTTATTTACTCCATGGGCGACCCTCACATAGCTTGAAAGATCAGACATCATGAATTCACTGTTTTCGTTTGCTACTTTAACAAGGTAGTTTGAATGTCCGTCTCCAGGGGATTTTCCACGGTCGTACAGTCTGAATTCAGATCCGTACTTGAATCCAGTTTTTACTATGTAACCCCTGTTACGCAAGTCCCTGTATACAATGTAATTGGAAAATGCACTGATTTTCCTTATGAATCCAAACATTTCTTCGATGGAAATTTCTTCACCATCATCTTCAACTTCTAATTTCCCCTTTTCCATTAAATAAAGGGCTTCCACAAATGAAAGTTGAAGTCCGTCCTCTGATGAATTTCCAAAATGACTTTTTTCATGGATTTTCGCTGTATTTCCATTTTTAACTATAACGATGTCACCAGATAATTCTGCGTTCATATACACCACACTTGATTTTATAATATTTATAATGTTTTCATGAAATTATTCGATGGTAGCATGTCTCCTTTTGAGATCGTCTTCTTTCTTACCTAAACGAGCCATAAATTCTGCTATAAGTCCATCTAAAAACAGATGAGTTGTGTCTTCAAACAGTGTCCCCATTGGTGTTAGATCATCATAATCTCCCTTGAGAACTGCGGAAGTGTAATGTTTCCATGGTTTCTTAGTTTTACTTTCAATTTTCACACAAACATCAAGATAGATTCCCAGTGTAGAAGCGGGATTGGCTGTTATGCCTATCACAGTTGCTTTGGAATTAGCAGCAGTTCCAGCTGCCAGTGTAACAGTTCTAGTTTCACCAGAACCAGATATTGCAATCAAACAGTCTTCATTGTTGATAGAGGGGGTTGTGACATCTCCAATTACGTACACAACAAATCCTAAATGCATCAACCTCATTGCGAATGCTTTACCAATCAGCTCTGATCTACCGCTACCAACTATGAACACAGATTTAGAATTTTGGATAGTGGTGATCATCTGGTCTACTTGGGCACCGTCAATCTTATCTATGACTGTTAGGGCGTGTTTAGTTATGTTTTCCACAGTTTTTTTAATATGTTCCATTCATAGACCCCAATTGATTGTGTTAATTATAAATACAGGTCAAATATTTTTTTACCTAAATATTGCTTATTCTTATTCCTGCGTTTTTAACTTTGTTTCGAATATTTAAATTGATGAGTAGTGGAGTCAGCTTCTCAACGATCCTAGCATTTTCAAGTGCTCCGCATTCAATGGATTTAACACCGGAAATTTTCTCTGCAAGTTCCATAACAATCAGATTTGCTTCATGATCGTCTCCTGAAACAAGACAGTCACATTCAACATCTTCATCCACGGTTGTCAAACTAGATGCACTTATATTACAAAATGCAGAAACAACCACTGCATTGTCACCCAGGAACTCTGCAGATCTTTCTGCTGCAGATCCTTCCCAGAGGTCTACGTACCTTGTTGGTTTACCACCTAAACATCCTTCGAGTGGTGATGTTGCATCAACAAATATTTCTCCCTTCAAATTGTCTTTGATGGATTTTAATGTTACCATCTGTGCTTGTAGTGGAACAGTCAAAATAATGATATCTCCATTTGAAGCAGCATCTTGGTTGGTCATGGCTGTTAAATTTGGAAGATCTTCATTACTTAAAATATCTTTCATGAGATTCACGGCTGTTTCAGCCTTTTTAATATCTCTTGATCCCACTATTACATCTTCTCCAGCCATCACAAATCTCAATGCAAGTCCAAGTCCCTGATCTCCTGTACCGCCAATTATAGCTATTTTCAAATTAAACAACCCCTTCATAAATTTTCATTGTATTATCATCCTTATTTCATCTGATACCATGGTATATTTTCAACAATATATAAAAAATAGGATTTGGTTTTC
>JAEZAV010000157.1 GCA_023430285.1 Methanobacteriota archaeon
TGGTATACTTCTTTGTTTTAAGCATGCTTGCCAATGATATCAAGAAAAAAACCATCTTCGGGGCATTATCAGCATTTTCAATGATGATATTCACGATGGCTTGGCAGGGATGGTGGTACATATTCTACATAATCATAGGATCGGCCGTAGTTTACCTGATACTCACCAAGTTTGTGTTCAAATTAGAACCTAAACCAATGGTTGGGAACTTCAAGGGAAATCTTCTGAGCAAATTCGCATGGTTTAAAGACAAACCAGACCTTTACTCCTTGGTAGTATTCATAGTTCTGAGTCTGTTACTCATGGGACTATTCCTGGGTGTATCTGGACTGGCATCAGCACTAACAGAACCAGTTAGTGTAAGTAAAATCCAATCAACAGTTGGAACATCTTCATACCCTAACGTTTATGTCTCTGTTTCAGAACTTCAGATTCCAGGATTATCAGACATAATCAACGGTGTGGGCGGTTACTTACCATTCATATTCGGAATTTTAGGTATTGTGGCATTAATTTGGAGATTCTTTACCATAGATAAGGTCAAAGAAGAAGAACCTGCAAGAAAAAGAAAACCTAGAAGGAAGACCAGATCTAAACGAAAAGCGGAAACTAAAGAAGAAAAACCCGTTGAAAAACCTGCAGTTAAACTTGACATAGTCACGTTGAAGAGAAATTACATATTGTACACTGTATTGTTCGGTGTATGGCTCGTAATTACAATTTACGCTATGACCAAAGGTGTTAGGTTCATTGAAAACTTCTCATTACCTATAACACTTACAGCAGGAATATTCGTGGGACTTCTATATTACTATGTGAAGGATCATGTGGAAAATATATCGTACCAGAAGGTCATAATGGCTGTTGTTTTAATAGCAGTAGCATTTTCACCAGTTGCATCAGCATATTCCATATCCAATTCAGTGGTTCCAGGAACAGATGATTCAATGGTCAACTCACTGCTTTACATCAAGAACAACACTCCAAACAACACCGTAATCACATCATGGTGGGACTATGGACATCTATTCACAGATGTAGCAGACAGGGCCGCAACATTTGATGGGTCATCACAGAACAGTCCAAGAGCCTATTGGGTTGGTAAAGCACTGTTAACGGATAATGAAACGTTATCTGCTGGAATTCTAAGAATGCTTGCATCGAGTGGTGATCTTGCTCCGCAAACTCTGGACAATTACACCAAAAGTTCTGCAAAGAGTGCGGATATACTAAACAGTATACTGGGACTGAATAAAACCGATGCCATAACTGCAATGACTTCTCAGTATGGACTCACACAGGATCAGGCTCAGACAATAGCACAGTACACCCATCCAGATAACCCAACACCTCATGTGTTTATCACAAGTTCAGACATGGTTGGAAAAGCAGGATGGTGGTCTTACTTTGGAAGTTGGAACTTCACAAGCAACAACGGAACAAACTACCAGTACTTAGCTTCACAGCTTAACTCAACAACCATTAACAACAAAACCCTTTACATTGGTGGCAACGCAGTTGTTGCCCAGGCAAATGGTACGAGTTACAGTGCAGGAATTATTGACACCAGCGCATTAACAACCAACGATACAAATACCATAGTAACGCAGATATCCAATGAATTAACCACAGGAAACGGATCTCTATTGATAGAACCACACACACTGACAATAATAAACAGCAACAACATTACACAGCAAGTCGTTTCAAATTCAAGTGAGTATTCAATACTTCTGATTAATCAGAACAACACCCTCATAGGTGTTGCCATGAACAAAGAACTGGAAAATTCCATGTTCACAAGACTGTTCTTCGAGGGAGGAGCAGGTTTGACCCAGTTCAAGGCATTGTATGGTCAGCCAGGAGTAATGGTTTGGGGTGTGAGTTAAAACACCCTCCATTTTTTTTATTTTTAATTGAAACTGTCCCAATTAAAAACTGTTTTTAAGTGGAATGACATACAATTAATTTGTAAAAAGTTAGGGCTCAAATTGAATCCCATGGATTAACTTATTAATTAAATCGGATCAAAGAAGGTATAGTACTAAATGAAATTTGATGATCATGGAATACATTACAAAAATACTGTTCTTGTCATCAATTAAAATAAGTTAATTTCAGTTTATTATCATCTTAAACTAATTTTATGTGAGTTTTATGGCTATTGAAGATAGAATAAGAGAAATTGAAGAGGAGATCAAGAAAACTCCATACAACAAGGCAACTTCCCACCACGTAGGAAAGCTAAAAGCCAAAGTCTCCAAGCTTAAAGAAGATGCTCTAGCAAGGAGCAGTTCTGGAACTAAAGGCAAAGGTTTTCACGTCAAAAAGAGTGGTGATTCCACGGTTGTTCTTCTTGGATTTCCATCTGTGGGTAAATCAACAATATTGAACCAGCTTACCAATGCAGAATCCAAAACAGGAGCTTACGAATTCACAACCCTGGACATAGTTCCGGGTGTGATGCACTACAGAGGAGCAAAAATACAGATACTGGATATTCCTGGAATAATCACCGGAGCATCTAAGGGTAAGGGTAGGGGTAGGGAAATATTATCAGTGGCCCGTAACGCAGATTTCATACTCATGGTTCTGGACATTTTTAACCCACAGCACATGAAGGTTATCTTAGACGAACTTAGAAATATAGGTATAAGGGCAAATGAACTACCTCCTGAAGTTACAGTCAAACAAAACAAAATGGGTGGAATTAACCTTATTAACACAGTTTCCCTGAATAACATAGATGAAAAAACTATAAGATCTATTCTTAACGAGTACGGAATACACAGTGCAGATGTACTTATCCGGGAAGATGTTACCATCGATAGATTTGTAGACTCCATGGATCCAAGTTGTATCTACGTGCCCATGCTGGTGGTAATAAATAAAATCGATCTTGCAGATGAAAAGTACATCGAAGAACTAAAAACTAAAATGCCAGATGCAATGTTCATAGCAGCAGATAAAGGTATTCATGTCGATGAACTTAAAGACGAAATATTTGAAAGATTACAATTAATACGCTTATATTTAAAGCCCCAGGGTAAAAAAGCAGATCTAGAAGAGCCAATGATAATCAGACAAGGTTCAACTGTGGGGGATGTTGCAGCAAAATTGCATAGAGATTTTGTCAGAAACTTCCGACATGCCAAGGTTTGGGGATCTTCTGTGAAGTTTCCAGGTCAGAAGGTAGGACTGGAACATGTTTTGAAGGATAAAGATATTTTAAGACTTATCATTAAAAAGTGATCCAGCCAACTCAAAATGGCAGGATTTTTTTTGTAAGAAGAATTTTTATACAATAAAATACAATAGTAAA
>JAEZAV010000040.1 GCA_023430285.1 Methanobacteriota archaeon
TTGATGCAGAGTACACTGGAAAGGAAAACATATTTCTTAAGGGTTCACTTCTAGGATACTCCAGGGAGTACCTTGAATCTAAGTACGATGAAATTGTTGAATTTTCAGAGCTTGAAGAGTTCATCGATGTCAAACTTAAAAATTACTCCACAGGAATGAGTTCCAGGCTGGCATTTTCAATTGCAACAGCTGTAAATCCTCAAATAATGATACTCGACGAAGTTTTATCGGTGGGTGATGCAAAGTTCAGGGAGAAAAGTCTTGACAGGATGAAAACTCTTCTGGATCAAGATGTTTCAGTACTGTTTGTTTCACACACACTGCAACAGGTAAGAGACCTTTGTAACAAAGCAATATGGCTTGAAAATGGAAGAGTTATTATGCAAGGTCCGGTTGATGAGGTCTGTGACAGTTATGAGAGAAGTGTGCTTCTAAAGGAAAAGATCTACGTCAAAGCTTCAGACCCTAAAAAGAATGACGCAAAGGTTCCAGTTGACAAAGACATCATATTAACCTTCAACGCACCAATAAAGGTTGGAACTAATTGGGTAGAACTCTTAAGTGCCAATAGAGTGAGTGTACCACTAGAAAAATATGTCGATGGTGATAAACTCATAATAAAACATCCAGTACTCCAACCTGGAATGAGGTACAACCTCCATCTTCACACAGGATGTTTCGAAGATATGGAAGGTAACAAGGTAAACACTCACTCAACAGGGTTTACAACAGAAATTAACCATGAATAAAACCTAAAAAATATATTGTGAACCATTTACCATGGTTTTAGGATATTTCATGTTCAAATTTTCTATTCTATTTTTTAAAACTTTAAAAAAAAATATAAAAAATATTGAAGATTTAACTTTAAAAATAGTATTGGGTTAGATTTTGTTAGTTTTTGAGTTTTTTGGCCCATGCCTTTGCCTTTCTCAAGGGTGAGGTGATCTTCCATGAAATACTGTTTTCCATCCCATTTATCTTGTTTTTTTGTTTGATTGATAATTTTTTTGCATCTACACAACTTTGTGCCATGTATTCACATGATTCAAGCAGGTTTGACATGGGGTTTATTTTTTCGTTGGTGTACTTGAGTTCGATGTTTGTGCAGAAGCTTAAATCCATTGGATCCTCTGTTAAGATCTTGGGTGTATCATCATTTTCACAGCTAAATTCACTGGCAATTGCAACCACATCTTCGTCAGCTATTTCCTTCTGGGATTTAAGTTGGCTGAAAATGTTTTTCCAGTGAAAGCTGTCGTTTGGTTTTTTCTCCACACTGCTTATGGCGTTTAGCCATCCCACAGCGACTTTGGACACTGTTTGTTCCTTGGAACGGATTGGGAAATGTGCTATTCTCAGATCAGGATTCACAATTCTCTTCAAATTATTTTTATGTTCTGGTGGAATTACCAGGCTGTGACTTCCCCTGGTAACTGTTACTCCATAATCTGTCACCAATTCCCTTGGTATTATTACCTTGTAAAGGGTGTGCCAGTCCCTTGTACTGTCGTCCCTGGCCATGATTATCTTTCGCGGTATGAAGCGTTCCTCCTGATTCTTGGTGAAATCTGGAACGTAAACCTTCCACTTTGCAACGAAGTAGTTGGGTGAGGTTAGTTTTTCTAAGTGCTCCCTTGGGCTTCCACCATCTGAGGACAGCATGAATTCATCAGCATCCAGTGGAGTTATTATATCTGCATTGTATTCATGTACTGCTTTGTTTAAAAGCATGTTCATCTTGAGGATCTTATCAAAAGCTCTTGTATCATCTTCAATCACAAATATTGGTAGTCCCTCATTTTTAAGTGATTTCAGTATCTCGAGGGTCTTGTCTGTGCTGCCGTTGTCAAGTATGATCATTCCATCGAGGTAATTTACATTGTACCTTACGAAGGATTCTATGATGTCCATCTCGTTTTTAACCATGCTGATGGAAAATATTTTCTTGTTAACCATAATATTTCTGCCCCTTTTTTGATTCAAAAAAGTGATTGTAACTAAAACTATTCATCTCATTATGTTTTAGAGTATTTCTAAAAATTGTATCTAAGAACACCTTTTTTTGGTGTAACAACAAAATTTTTTTTATACAGTAGAAAAACTCCTGAATATGTTCTATGTTTAGCAAATTTTTAAACAATTTTTTATAACTACACTTAACAAATCTATTTTAAAGAACTAACAAATATAGATTTAGGGGTTTACTACAATAGTAGGTACAAGTAAATTTACTTGGTAGTGAATAAAATCTATTAAGTAATCTATTAAGTAGCTTCATTCAAACTAATCTAATTAAACCATTGATTTAAAGATGAAATACCGTGTAAAATTGTTCTCCCTAAATTTATTGGTGAATTTAATGCCTGATCTAACTGTTATAATACCCAACTTCAACGGCAAACACATGCTAAAACAGTGCTTTGAATCTTTAAAGATCCAAAACTGTTCCATGGATGTGATCGTTGTGGACAACGGTTCAACTGATGGAAGTGTGGATTACATAAAACTGAGTTACCCAGAATTCAGGCTCGTTGAAAACAGGGAAAATCTAGGATTTTCAAAGGCTGTTAACCAGGGCATAGCTGCGTCAAACACTGATTTTGTAATGCTTTTAAACAATGATGTTGTTCTTGAAGAGTGTGCAATTAAGAACTTGTTAAATTGTATCAAAAAAGATTCAGGAATTTTTGCAGCAGCATCTAAAATGTTGAATTCTGATGAACTAACCATAGATGATGCTGGTGATGAGTACACCCTGCTTGGCTGGACAAAAAAGGTGGGAAATGGAAAACCTGAATCTGATTACAGTGCAGACAGGGAAATTTTCAGTGCCTGTGCCGGTGCAGCAATTTACAGGAGAAAAGTCTTTGATGAAATTGGATACTTAGATGAATCATTCTTCGCCTACATGGAAGATGTGGATATTAGTTACAGAGCTCGAATTCATGGATACAAATGTGTTTACTGTTCAAAGGCCGTGGTTTACCATCTTGGAAGTGCAACGAGCGGAAGTAAATACAACAGTTTTAAAATTAAGTTAGCAGCACGAAACAATGTTTATGTTCCCTACAAAAATATGCCCTGGCCCCAACTACTTTTAAACCTGATATTCCTCTTCATAGGATATTTCATCAAATATCTGTTCTTTTTTAGAAAGGGTCATGGCAATGATTATTTAAATGGTTTGAAAGAAGGTTTAAACTCTTTAGATAGGGTGGCGAAAGTGGAGTACAAAAGGGATCGATTAAAGAATTATCTGTACATCGAATGGTACCTCATTAAAAACACATTTCATAGCATTTGGTCTTAGAATTAATATTTCTAACGCTTTAAAATAATAATTATGCCATTCGGGGTAAAGCTTATTTTAATTAAAACCAATATTCATCAATATATTCTAATAATTTGGTTGATAACAGAGAATAATATAATTTACAATCATCATCCCCATTAATCTGGATATGTTTTTCCAGATTCATTCAAGGTGAAATTCCATGGATTTATCAATAATAATCGTCAACTTCGAAACATTTGAAATGACCAAACAGACAATAGAATCTGTTTTAAATAAGAACCATCCATTTGAATACGACATATACGTTGTGGACAATGCATCTTCAGATGGAAGTTTCGAGTCATTGAAAAAAACTTTTTTTAAAGAATCAGAAAATGGGAAGATAAAATTCATACAAAATCCTGAAAACAGGGGTTTTGCACAGGCAAACAACGTAGCAATAAAACGTGTTAATTCAGATTATGTGCTGCTTTTGAACTCCGACACCCAAGTGGTTGGTGATTGTCTTGAAAAATCCATGCATTACATGGAAAATCATCCTGACACTGGAGTTTTAGGATGCAAAGTAATGTTACCAGATGGAACTCTTGACAAGGCATGTAGAAGAAGTTTTCCAGAGTTCAGTGTTTCATTTTACAGGATGACCGGTCTGTCAAAACTGTTTCCCAAAAGTGAACGTTTTGGAAGGTACAACCTCACCTACCTTGATGAGGATGATACTTACGAAGTTGACTGTGTCATGGGCGCATTCATGTTCCTTAGATCCAGCACCATAGATGAAGTAGGTCTTTTAGACGAAAAATTTTTCATGTACGGTGAAGATATTGATTGGTGCTACAGAATAAAGGCTGCTGACTGGAAAATTATCTATTACAGTGAAGCACAAATAATTCATCACAAAGGTTCCAGTAATAGTAAAAAACAGAACAAACGGATGATACATGAATTTTACAGGGCCATGTACATCTTTTATAACAAGCACTACCGGGAAGATTATCCGTTCATAACCACCCTAGCAACTTACATGGGAATTTGGAGTATATGTCAATTTAAACTTTTTAAAAATTATATTACGAGGTAATTCTTATTATATTTAATAAATTGAATCTTTGGGAAAAATATTTTGGAGGTGAACCATGATAAGGGAAAATCAAAGAACATTAACAACGTTACAAGTCTTGTTTGATGTGGTGGCAATGACCCTGGCACTTTACCTTGCATGGTTCATCAGGGTAAAAACAGATATTTTAGGGCCTGGTTTTGATGTTTGGACATTTCCACAGTATGCTGCATCTTTAGCTTTTATAATAGGTAGCTACACCATTTTAAGCTATTTTTTCAACCTTTATAATTCTCAAAGAACTGATAAGTGGGGCAACGAAGTTAAACAGATACTTAAAGTCAACATAATAGGACTTTTACTCCTTATTACTGCCCTTTACATCATCGAAGTTGCAGATTATTCAAGGTACATGCTGGCCATGTTTGCAGTTTTCAGCACGATATTCATGTGTGTCGAAAGGATCATCGTTAAAAATGCACTCATGTACGTGAGAGGCCGGGGTTACAATGTCCAGTACATACTTGTTATTGGTGCTGGAGAACTTGGAGAATCCTTTGCAAAAAAAATTAAACAAAATTTTTACCTGGGTTATGAGATCATAGGCTTTTTAGATGATAACATTCCAAAGGGTGAGAAAGTAGATGGTTCAAAGATCATCGGCAGCATAAATGATTTGGAACAGATCATCCTCACAAAAACTATTGATCTGGCTGTTATAACCATTTCAGCCCGACATTACCAAGTAATTGAAAATACTGTTAACACCCTTGAGAAGTGTGGTGTTAAGGCTGAAATAGTTCCTGATTTTTACAGATACTTCCCTGCTAAACCATACATAGACATGATCGATGATATACCTGTTATTAATATTCGTTACGTACCGTTAGACGATAATCTAAACAAGATACTCAAACGAATGTCAGACATTATTCTAGTTACAATTGGGATCATCATAATATCACCAATTCTCATAGTAACAGCCATCCTTGTTAAGTTAAGTTCTCCGGGGCCAATAATTTTCAAACAGAAGAGGGTGGGATGTAACAGAAAGGAATTTAACATGTATAAATTCCGAAGCATGAAGGTTCAAGAAGAAGAGCAGTTTAAATGGACAAAAAAGGATGATCCGCGAAAAACAAAGATTGGATCGTTTATAAGAAAAACCAACATAGACGAGCTGCCACAATTCTTTAACATACTCAAGGGAGATATGAGTTTGATTGGACCCAGACCAGAAAGACCATTTTTCGTCGATAAATTCAGGGATGAAATACCTAAGTACATGGTTAAACATCATGTCCGGCCGGGAATGACAGGTTACGCGCAGATAAATGGTTACAGGGGAGACACATCCATCAAGAAAAGGATTGAGTACGATATTTATTACGTTGAAAACTGGAGCTTGTTATTGGATGTCAAGATATTCTTCATGACGTTTAGAAGTTTCTTTAAAAATGCTTATTGACGATTTATAACCTTTAAAAAAATCTTTAAACAATTATATCCCTCGATTCTTAGTATTTTTCCCATTTTTATTGTAAACCAATTAAACCTAAATGGAACAATTGTATGGTGGATCACTGATGATTAAACTGGTAAAAGATCGAAGATTCATATTTTTTGGGCTTTTAATTGTTCTGATAATTCTCAGTGTTTACTTCGCATCGTACTATCAAAACCATCTTGAAAATCCCAACACATCAATAATTGTTAAAAATTATCCTCTCGGTGAAACTGTGGCTGTTTCTGGAGTTGTTTCTGATGTTCATGATGGTGTTTTCAATCTTTCAGATGAATATCATGGTATGGATATTAATTACACCATTACTTCTGGAGAACATGTTTCAAAGGGAGATCAGGTTGAAGTTTTAGGTATTTTACAACCATCTTATCGAGTCAATGCTACTAAAATACTCGTTATTACTTCATTTGATTATAGTTTCATGCTGCTTAGAAGTGCGTTGGTTGCGTTGATCTTCCTATTCTTCTTTTTCCGTTACTGGGAATTCGACCTTAAAAAGTTGGAATTCAGGAGAAGGAGATAGATGCCAGACTGGGTTACCCACATTGCTGTTGCTTGGATAATTTGCAGGCTACTTAGCTTTAAATATGATGAGTTTAACGCTGCAAACACCATGCTTGTTATTACAGGGGCTTTGATACCTGATTTTTCCAAGTTTATCCTGGTTTTCAAGTTCTTTGGATTGGATCTTTCTGAATATTTGAGTATCATACACGTACCAACGGGTTCTGTGATAGTTGCAGGTATGATGTCCATGCTGTTCCCAGAAAAGAAGAAGGCATTCCTATTTTTTGGACTCGGAATTCTCACACATTACAGCTTAGACATAATATTGGAACATGTTTCTGGAGGAATTTACCTTCTGTTTCCTTTCAGCTGGTGGCAATGGCAGCTTCAAATTACCAACAGTTCAGATTATCTCATAACTTTTCTGGCATTGTGTATTGCCGGGCTGGTGTACTTGGTTGGACGGGAAATAGATGGTAACAAGGGTACTGCCTAAGGATGTGGTCAGGTAAAACTGACGAAAAAAAATAAGAAATTTGATATAAATTCTCTTCAATTGGATATTTTCAAGGATTTTGTGTTGCTGCATCCTATGAATGTGTTATCAGATGCGAAGTATACTTTAATTGTTTTTTTGTTGCTGGTTGGTTTGGATATGTAGTTATAGGTCGCAATTCCTGATTTGTTGGTTTTGGATTTTCCAATTAGTTTACCATCCACGTAGAAATTCACTTCTTTTCCATATAAATTGTTTTTGTGACTATCCTTAAGTTGTGCTTGAACCATTACATTAAATCCTTTGTAGGAACTTGTGTTTGCATTGTATCTAATCTGTTTTATTGTTACCTCAGAAGAGATGAGGGTTAAGATCCTTTTTACAGCCAAATTTGCATTGTCTGTGCTTCCTGTGTAATTGGTATCTTCCAGTGTAACTGCCTTTATTGGGTAGTTTCCTGCTGTTTTCAAGTTGATGTGGTAGTTTAAAGTTGCTATTCCTGATTTATTTGTCGATGCTGATCCAACGTACTGGTTGTAAACATAGAATTTAACGGTTTTATTTGTAACTGTCATATTTTTGTGTGAGTTCCATACAGTTGCAATGAGGTGAACAGTATCTTGAAGATATCCCTTTGTTGAATTGATTTTGATTGAGGTAGGTGTCTTGACTACCGTTAGAATAGTTTGGAGGTAGGATGTTGAATACATGGTGTCCTGATTAAATATTGAAGTTAAATTGTATGAACCTGGTTTTTGCTTGATGATGTAGTGGAGTATTGCAGTACCATTCATGTTGGTTTTGGCAGTTCCTATAATGGTCCCATTTATCAGGAAAGTTACTGTTCTATTTGCCAAATATTTATCAGAATTTGTATCATGCAGTCTTGCTGTTAAAACAGCTGAATCACCGTTATATGTCTTTATATTGGTAGATGTTATGGTGGTTGGTTTTTTAATGACTTTTAATGTGTTGCTATTAGTGCTTGATGAGAAATCCGGGTCATTATAGAAATTTGTCATTAAGTTAAAAGTTCCTGCCCTATCTGTTGTGTAAATTATTGTTGCAATACCGTCACTGTTGGTTGTTGCTGTGTAATTCTTTCCGTTTACTGTGAGGTTTACAACTTTGTTTGCTATTGGGTTGTTGTTTTCATCAACCAATGTAATTACTAGCTTAACATTATCACCCACGTATGTATTTGCTGAATTTACGGTGATGTAGGTTCTTGGATGCACATACATATCAATTTCCTGATAATTGTTGCACAGGTTAGGGTCATCAGTTAAACCTGAATTGTAAGTTGCTGTATTTTTGATGAATGAATTGGAGGCTACAATCTGAACAACCAATTTCAGTACCTTGGATTCTCCACTTTCAAGATCACCAACTGTCCAAATTGTGGTGTTAGGATCGTAAGCTCCACTTCCGTTGTCTGATATATATTTGAAGAAATCTCCATCTAACCACTCACCAACAGTGACGTTTTCTGCGCCATCTGGACCGTTGTTTGTTACGGTTATGGTTAAAATTATTTTATCACCGTAGCTTGGGGAGTTGTTCGAAGAATTTACTTTTACAGTAACATCTGCCATGGGAGTGGGTACGTCGATACAGGCTGTGTTGTTAACAAGCCCAGTACTTTCTACATAGGGAAGTATGGTGTTGGAATCAAGATCGTAGGGCGGTATATTAACGGGCACATCTGTTGCCAGGGAGTATAATTGGTTGATATTAATACAATCAATTCCTGTGCTGTAGATGTAATCCATGATGGCTTTAAAATCTGCTTCAGGGTAAACATAGCTGTCATTACTTCCTGGAGCTATGTCATGGAAGAGTAGAACTATGTTTGAACCGGACTGTATTGCATTGTCAACATAACCCGTGACACTGGAGACTGATGTGGTGTTTAAAATGGTGTAAGCAGGGAGTCTGTACATATCCAATCCATTCAATGAGTATATGAGTTCGCCATTGGTTGATCTTCCTGTTAAAACTCCTAAACTTTTCATTATTTCAAGAACATCGTTGTTGTAATATCCTCCAGGGAAGGCTAAATTTAATGCACCATCTGGAAGACCTATGCTTGTTAAAAAGTTGATTCCATTGGAAATTTCAGATTGGATATCTTCGTCTGATAATTGGATCAGATTTTTGTGGTTGTATCCATGGTTTCCAATGATCCATCCTGCTGCAGCCATTTCTTTAAGATCGTCAATGGTTAGAACACCATCTGTGCCTATATTGTAACCATTAACATAGGCTGTTCCGGTTATTCCTAAACTCTGCATGTACTTGAAAGCTATTGCGTACTGTGCTTCGTTCCCATCATCGAATACAATTAGACATTTTGGCCGCACATTGTCAGCACCGTATGGATTGTAAACATCTTGAGATAACAAATAAACCGTGCTTTTTGGCGAATCCCATTTGGTGATCCTGGAGTACACTGCAAGTAACCAGTTTCCATCTGAGGGTATTGATGTGGTCCATAATCCAGTTGATAAATCGAATGAGTTATCCGAGTACTTCCATGTTTTACCGTTGTCCCTACTTACTGCATAGGTTCCATTGGGTGTGAGACCATATGTATAAATTTTAAACACAGCTTTTGTACTGTTTGGTCCTTGGTTAGTGGCTCGTGTTACACTGTAAATCCAATTCTTGTATTTAGATGACTTCACAGGTGATCCATTTAAACTGTTTCGAAATTCCCCATTTAATCGTATTATGGCTGCATCAGGAACGTTTAGTGTTTTATATGTTGATGGATAAATATCCGGTCCGTTTGTATCCTGGTTTGTCTCAGTTACATCGTTTCTTATGGTTCCTGTGCTGTTAATGTAGCCCAGTATGGCTATTTGATAAGTTGAACCATTTGTGATGAAATATGTTCCTGTCCCAGTTTTAACATTGAAGGTTGTGTCTTTCTTCCATCCAGTACCATCATTTATTCTAACCCATCCATTCCATCCTATTTTAGGGTTGTAAAAGACGAATCCTGTGCCTTTATCATGAATGGTTATGCTCGAATCATCTGGCCCGTTATTTGTGATAATTATGTTGGTCCATACCCATTTAGTGTAGTTGGCACTGGTTACGACCTTTCCAGGGTTTGGATAGCCATCGTTTCCTGCAGATCTAAATTGATTTTCAATGCTGAATGTTGAAGACTGTGAACTGTCTGGGTTATTTAAACCTGAATTGGAAATTTGGTGTGAAGCCACTGTTTTAGATGTGTTTCCAGTTGTTGCAGCATTGGAGCTTCCCATTGTTAGTATAAAGAGGATGATAAAAATTAATATGAATATCCCCTTGTAATTATCTTCAATGGTTCTGTTGAGTTTCATTGAACTAATTGTATACACCCCTGATATCGAATATGATATTAATTCTATTAAAAAGAAAATATTTAATTTTTATTGAACATACAAAAAAAATTATGGATTGTTAATCCATTATTCATGTTACTTCGAATTGTTTTTTGAGTTGTAATCTGAGTTGTACCCCTTTGTGAGTGGAAATTTGTTGGGACTGTACTTTCTGTTTTGGTTATTATATTCTTTTCCAAATACATCGTCGTATGCAGCTACTATTTTTTCCCATGAATATTCCTGTTTTACTCGGGATAATGCCAGTTTTTTCATTATCTGGTATTGGTCAGGGTGGTTATCAACATCGTCCATTTTTGTTGCGAGTTCATCCGAATCTTTGAAGTAAAGTGCGGAATCTTGGCATACTTCCTCGTTGAATTGATTTCTATGTGTTAGCAGAATATTTTCCATTACCATTGCTTCGATGAGTGATGGATTGGTTCCTCCAACTGAATGACCGTGTATGTAACCGAAACAATTCTGTCTTAACATGTTCAAGGATTTTTGATCGTAAATTCCTCCGGTGAAAACTATGTTTTTAGTCTCATCCATCCCTTCAATCATGTTGTTAATTGTTTCTTGGTAATCTGAGTTTAGAAAGTTTCCAACTATTACCAGTGGTTTTTTTGTTTTACTCTTGAGGTAGCTTTCCACTATTGTATGAACATTATTTTCTGGCTCTAATCTTGCTACCAACAACCAATAATTGGAATCTTCTACAACACCCCTCAAGGATCCTGGTAGATATTCGTCGTTCCATCCAATCGCAGGGATCTCACTGACACCGTATGCAATGAACTTGGAACTTTTACTGTATTTATTATCGTAGTACTCTTTTATTCCCATTGAATCAGCAATTATTTTATCTGCCCAGAAAACACCCATTCTCTCCTGAATTTTGAGCATTAATTTTATCATGCCACTGAATTTGTTTCTTTTCCATTCAAATCCATCTGGATTAAGATATAGTGTTTTTCCAAATAATTTAGGTATGAAGAAGAATAATGCTGCACTGTATCCCAGCATGTATATCTGATCAGCTTTTAAGCTTGCGTAGAATAATGAGTAGGCATCGTACATTATTTCGTAGATCATTCCTAAGACATTGGATTTTGGATGTTTTATTGGGAAGTAAAACAAATTTACATCCTTAAATTTTTCAGGTGGATCTATAACATCCGGTTGTTCACAGCTCACATAAACTTCGTAATCTTTTTTTGCTAGTTTTTGACTAATATTTTCTGTAAAACATTCAAATCCCCCGTAATTGTTTGGGATTCCGCGGCTTCCAATAATTGCTATTGAATTTTTCTTTTTTTGTGAAAATTTCATAAATGTAAACCCTCTTAACAAATATTTTTTTCCAGCTCCCCAACCCAGTTTTTGTGATTTTTGATCTCACGTGAGAAACTTTTCTTACACTACTTTTTTTGGTTTTAACCATTAATAAGGTTATTCATTTCAATGAAATAGAATGTAATAAGGTGATTATAGAGGATTATTTGAACTAATACTCATAATTTAATAAAGGCTAGAGTAACGTCAATTACTATCAATTGCATAGATGAATATACTACATTAAATTACGTTAAACAATAATTAGAAAATTATCCAAAAATATGAACAAAATTAGCATAAAAATATGAACAAATAATTAAATTGATCCATTATTTACAATGGAATTCAAGGATAACCTAGTGAAACTATTAGGAAATTTAAAAAAAAAAATTTTGTGAAAATTAGCACAAATCAACAAAAACAACAGTTTTTTTGTGAAAATAATATCACCCATTACAGGCACATATGTTGAATATTTTTCACTAAATTATAGGTTTCATAAGTTTAGTTTCAACTTCGTACCTGACATCACCATCAAAAACTCAGTCATAAAATAAGACTAAATATCACAGATCACAACTTCTTTTTTTACTGATAAAACTGTTATGAAGTGTTTTGTAAAAAAATATTAAGATGTAATATGAAATAAAAACTATGGATACAGTTCTCAAAGAAAATTCAACCTACCCCAATGTTGTGTTTATAGTACTGAACTGGAATGGTTGGCAAGACACCCTGGAATGTTTGAAGTCAATTGACAAGGTAAACTATCCAAACTACTCTTTTATACTGGTGGATAATGCTTCAGAAGATGATTCCATCGAGAGGATTCATGATTACTGCAACACACTTGATGATAAAATCAACGAAGAATCACAGATTCACCTGAACCTGAAAAATCTGATTGAAATAGCCTTTGAGGATCTAAATAACGTTAACATTGACTTAGATAAGTCATTAAATTCCAGTAGACTGAAAAACATTATCTTGATCAAAAATGATGAAAACTACGGTTTCACCGGAGGTAACAACATTGCACTTGACTTCGCCAAGGAGAACTTGAAGCAGGATTACTATCTACTTTTAAACAACGACACTGTTGTAGATCCTGATTTTCTTAAGAACATGATAGATTCTGTTCAAAAGCATGATAATGTTGGATTTGCAGGACCGAAAATTTATTACTACAGCCCCGAAGAAGTTTCAAATCTTCTGAGCTTTACTGGTGGAACCATCAACCTGAACACATCTGAGCCGAGTCCCATTGGTAAAGATCAAATTGATGCTGGACAGTATGAAGCTGACAAAGTCGTGGACTACGTGGAAGGTTCATGTATGCTTGTTAGCTCTGAACTTGCTGAAACAATAGGTTTCTTTGATCAGGACTACTTTACCTACTGGGAAGAAATAGATTGGTGCATTAGGGGTAAAAAAGCCGGTTTCAACACAATTTACACACATAAAGCTAAAATTTGGCATAAATGCTATGGATCTGATATTGGAGCCATGAGCATATACTACATGATAAGAAACAGGTTTCTTTTTATGAAAAAGAACGAAACCATGTTGCAACAGTTTACAAGTATTTTATATTACTTCTTCTATTTCTTCTGGAAGATCCTGTTCTCATTGGCTTTCATACGCAGGGATAAAGCCAAACTCATATCATTTTTAGATGGTACACTGGATGGAATTAAAAACATTAAAGGAAAAAAATAAGCTTAATTCGTTTTAGTCTGTATTTTAAACCATTAATTTAGTGATCAAAAATAGTAAGAAAAAAATTAGAAAATTATTGAATCGTTTTTTTTATATGAACAGTTTTGATCCTCCGTTGTCGTAGATCGAAGTCGCAACCTTTGTTAGATTTGATATGTCGTAGTACTGCACTATTGATGAACCAACTGGAGGAACTCCGAATTTTCCAGATTCCAAGTTGTAAGTTCCTAATAGCATGTATGTTCCTGTGTTGGGAGAGTACAACGTATTTTTAGCTTTTTCATATGGAATAAATCCATTTAACAATAAAAATCTGTACGTGTCTGCGTGTACCTCATCGGTTGTCCTGTAATCTGTGATCCAAAGAGCTCCTGCCACTTCCTCGCTGTTAAATTTAGGACCATCCATGGAAGGGTGGATCACGATTGAAGATGGCTTATCATGCAGTAACTCGTAGGCAACTCCGCTGTTGAACATCAAAGAAATTGCCAAAAACAATGCCATTATCTTGAAAGATGTTTTTTTAATAGATTCTGGCTTCCATCTATATTTTAATAACTTGTTAAGTAAATCTGAAAGTTTTAACCATCCTATTACAAAGAACAGGGCTAGGAATATGAGGGCTATTTGGTAAAACCTCTCAGGGTTTAGTGCGCCTGCAAGGAAAGGTACTACAAGCACCAATACCAAAAGTACAAAACTCATAACAGTAAACAGGGCAAAATTTTCGTTGATCTTCATTTTTGTGCGCCTGTAAATAAGTGCCAATATTCCTACAGCGATTATGGCCTCTATCAGCAAATGGAAAACAAGTGCTATGCTCCTCCAGAATGTTTTCTCACCAGTTACTATTCCAACAGCCATCAAAGCATTTGGGTTGAATAAAAAGAGGTATCCGAGCGTTACTAAATTGTTTATTGTGGTTAGGGTGAGGTTGAAAAGTACCGAGCTTGAAACGAACAAGTAATACAGTATTGTGATACTGAATAAAAGAATTAACTGGAGTTTGTATCTCATCTTAGGCCTTTCAGTAGATTCTGCGGGCTTAAAGAAAAAGCGTAAAAGGGACCATTTTTCTAGCTTCGGATATTTTTCATTCAACTTCAGGTTTCTAAGCAGAATTATGAGATATGCTGTTGTAGCGAGGAATATGTAGATGTAGTCCATGGAGTAGTGCGATACCAGGAGTGCTGGTATAAACACAACTGTGAGTATTACGATGTTCCTATCTGAAATATCCCTTTCCAACATGAGCATGATCATTAGTACAAAAAATAGTTCCCCTATTTCCTGCCTTGCAAGGTAGGGCATTTCTAAAAAGAACATGAATATTGATATGAAAAGGAAACATGCAAAGAAAGCAATTTTAGTGTTTGTTTGTCTCTTAAATAAGGAGTATAATCCTAATGGTACAAATACAAAGATTAAAGGATAAATAACCTTGTATATTATTACAATAGACATTCCTGATATCTTAGAGAAAATTGGAACAATTATAACCAAACTTAGCATTGCGTTTAATAGATCAGGTATGGAGGAGTTCCAATAAGATGCATTGTTCACGAGGTTGGTGAAGTAGAACTCGAGGTTAATGTCCCAACCAGTGATGTAGTTGGTTATGAGTGATGTTGAAAGTACTAGGGTCAATGCCATTGAAAAAATTGCCAGTGGATATATTTTTTTGGGCAGTTTATTAAAGGCAACCAGAAACGGTACTGCAGCAATTAAAAAGAACATTATAATGAGTAATATATTGTTTTGATAAATGTTGATGAGATAGGTTCCAAATATGGCTGTGAATGGCAGCAGTAGAAATGTCAGTATTGGTACTGACAATCCTGTTGTATCCAAAATTTCAGGTTGGTCAAAATCCCTATCCCTCCTGAAACCCAGGTAGCACAAAAGCCCTGTGAATATGGTGAAGGTGATGAGTAATGGAACTGTGGATATTGGAAGGTTGATTCCTAAATATGGATAAACTAAATCCACCAACATTCCAAAGAACATTATGGATGCTGTGCCTAGACCCAAACTGTAGAGCAGGTTTCTAATTGAGTCCAGTTTATGAATTCTTAAAATTCTAAGAATAATCATTCCGTTTAAAAAGAACAGAGCTATGAATGCCGATATTGCCCTTACAAAGGGTATGTTAATGTTGTAAAACTCTAAAATTGTTGTGACCCATAGTAATACTTGAAACAGTATAACAACGGAAAGCAGGTATTTGATATTCCAATCATTAATTTTGAAGGGATTTAAAAATTTCATGATCTAACCTTTTTTTTAACAGTACTCTCTGTAAATGTTTAGATGTTCTTCTGCAATTTTTGTTGGATCCAATACATTATCTGCAAATCTCTTCGAATTTATAGACATTTCCTTTACTTTATTTGGATTTACAAGCATATATTTTATCGCATTACTCCAACTTTCAACATTATCATCACACATCAATCCCATATCTTTCTGAACATAATCTGCAAATCCCTTGTTTTGGGAACATATCACAGGTTTTCCAGATGCTAAGGCCTTGGTTAAAACTCCGCTTGTGGATTGGTTTATGAGGGTATTAAGACCAAGGGATCTTCGAATTCTAAAGAATGGTTTCTTTAATAGCCATGGACTGGTCAGTCTCGGTACTAAAACTGCTTCTGCATTGTCAATATTGTGGATAAATTCTTCAGATGTGACAAAACCTAAAAATTCAACTTTGTCTTCTAGTTCGTTCTCATGAACCAGTTGATTCAGGTAGGTACCATAATCTGGATCTAGAATATTTCCCATAAATACGAGTTTAAAATCCAAATCAATACCAGCAGCAGCTTTAATTAAAATATCCTGCCCCTTGTAAGGTGATATGTATCCTGGGGCCAGAACTGTTTTGGTTTCCTTAGTTGGTTTGTTTATTATGTTTTGACCCGGTATCCGGTATGCAGGGTGGAGTACGCGTTTAAATCTCATATTATCCAGTTTGTATCTGTCCTTGTATTCAGTTATTGCCGAGTTGTTGTGAAAGAGGAGTACGTTGCTAACCCTTTGAAATCCTCTGTCCACAAGATCGTATGGAAAACTTAACTTGGATCTAAACGTATTGAAGCCATAGGATCTGCATTTGGAACATTTATACTGGAAAACATCGAAGTTTCTTGCATCGTGCACAGTTGTTACGATACTGTCATATTTAATCAAATCTTCTCTGTTATCCAACAAGATATGGAGCTGAAATTCATGGAGCGGAGAATTTGCAAGCTGAAAATGGGTCACATCGTAATCGTTAACTGAGTAATCTTGAGGTTTCACATGATTCATGCGTTCCTGGCTGGTTAAGTAGGTGTTGCATGAATTTTCAGGCGAGACTATATCCACGTCCTGTCCAAGCTTTATGAGTTCAATTGCCAAGGTTTCGGAGTAGTTGCTGATACCGGTCTTGGGATCCATTGGTGCTATTATTGCTATCTTCAAGATGATTCACCCTTAACATATAAATTACTCATTAATTCACTGAAAACAATTATAAATCTGTTTAAATTTTGAATACATCAAAATTCTGGTTTTGATATAGCAACTGGGAATTTTCAGGCAGGAGTGCTGTGATGTTGTAGTTGGTATTGTAAAATATGAAGGTACCCTGGCTTATGATCTTTTCTGTGGAGTTTGAAGTGTAGTTAAGTCTTTTATCAAATATTAAGTACCCAATTTCCTTCTGTTTAAGCTCATCTGCATTAAATCCCCATTCGATAACATGTTCTGAGGATTGTACCCCTGCTATGGGCTGGTTAGTTTCAGCTTGGACAAATATGTTTGTTGCGTAGTTGTTTGATACAACAGCAGATTTGTTATCACCGTTTTGTTTAAACCAGTTGGCTAGTTCCACTTCAGAATTTGTTGGTGGTGTTATTTGAGGAATTATCAGATCGCTTTGATTGTACGGTTGTGCATTGTACTTGGGAAGCATGTTTAGTTGGGGATCAGATACTGTGGTGACTGCAAAAAGTGCTGAAACAATCAAAATTACCGCCAAAAATAGGGTTCTGACTTTAATATTTGGAAATTCAGTTTTTTTGTAGTCAAGATAGAGGTAGCTTAGTCCCAAACCTCCTAGTATCGATAGTGGTATCAGCAGATGAACTAAAAGTCTTATGGTGTAAACATTCACACCGAACCAGTAGGATTTGCTCATGAAAAATACAACGACGATCCAGACTAATATGAAAATATCACGAGTTTTACGTCTTTTTACTGCTACCACTGCACCGATTATTGCAAAAATCAACACTATTCCCAGGTAAACTAAATATTTACCATCACTTATTGGATCGCTGATTGGCAGTGACGATGTGTATCCAGTTACAGCAGTGACTCCATAGGCAAATATCTTGGTCACGTAGTTGGGTGCCAGAACAAGGGCAACTAAAGAAGCTATTATTCCAATTAGGATAGGCAACGATAAAAATAGGGGGTATGCATAAAGATAAAATTTTTCTCTCTTCATGAAGCCCGCAACTACAGTTATGGCTGTTACAGTTAAAAAGAGTATCAGCGTAGTTGCTTGATGGGTGAGTATCACTAAAAGAAACAGTAGGCTTGATACAATGGCGTAGAGGTATTTCTTTGATATGATTGATTTGTAGTAGAAGTAGATTGCCAAGGGTACAAATACTATGGCCAGTGTTTCAGGAAGTGGGGAAACCATCCTGCTAAACAGGTAACTTGAAAGTATTAGGAATCCTGCTGAAATTCCAGCTATATCTCCGTAAAATTTTTTTGCAACGTAGGAAATAGATGAAACAGCTAGAAAGGCTAGAACTGGCTGTAGTGCTCTGGAAATGGTGAAATAATCTGATTTAAATATAACTGCCAATGCCATCAAGATCAAACTGAAAAGTGGAGGATATGCTATTGGAGTTCCTGCAGGAGGATTGGTGGTTGGATCTATTAATGTGAGTCCGTAATGACTGTAAACCTGAGCTAAATGTATGTGCGTATAAATATCCAATGTTAATGGCCATTGATTGGCTATGGTTGGAATGAGTGCAATGAAAAACGCAACTATTCCTGGGATAATCCACAACCAATTCACTATTCTTTTAGTTTCTAACATTCCTATGCTTCCCAAATATTTATTATTGATATTCATCGATTTTGTTGGCAGAGACCACAGACCGGTATAGGTTTTCGTAATCTTTAGAAACTTCGTTCCAAGTTCGTATCCTTTCAGATAATGGTCCAACACCCATATCTTCTGCATATATTTTTAGCACAGTGTCTGCAACATCGTCTGGAACAGGAGGATAATCAACTGCGTAACAACCAATTTCATTGGAAAATTCTGTTAATGCAGTGCTGTTAGATATTACACACGGGGTGCCCATTGCTAATGCTTCAGCAACAGCTATTCCGTAGGCTTCAGAACGTGATAAAAGCATGTATATGTCAGATTCCTTGATGAGGTCTATCAATTCTTCTCTGGACAAAAAAGACATCCAATTTATATGATCTGCAATTTCCAGTTCTTCTGCCATTTTGATCAGTTTATTTTTTTCTGGTCCATCTCCAACCACTGTTAGAACCACATTATCTGCGCCTTTTTTATGTACCAGACTATGTAAACTTTTTAATATGTAATCAACACCTTTTCTAGGTATTATGTGGCCAGTGTATAGGATGTTTATGGTTTTCTTTGAATTTTTATCCTTTCTAGATTTTTTAAGGTTGATTTCATCCACTCCAAGTGGAATTACGGTGATCTTTTCCCTTTCAACACCTATGTTCTGGATGTTTGCAGATTCAAAATTTGAACAGGAAGTTATGCTAGCAGATTTAGAAAAAACAGTCCTTGCAAAAATGTTGTAGAGATTCCACAGGTATTTACCTGCTAACCTTCCCCTTGCAACATCTAAGTAGGGTGAGAATATTATGGGTACGTTTGGATCCATCCTTTTTATTATATGAATTGATTCTATTGGCATTAAGTGATGATATCCATGTACATGGACTATGTCCGGATTTAAGTCTTTGTAATGATTTTTGAGATATTTGTATATCTCAAAGTTCAAGCCGTAGAAATATTTGGTGTTGTCGAGTGCCGATGAAACCCTGATTATTTTGAAACCGTTATTAGCTTCTTCTGCCATTAGATTTGAAGGGTTGGGTTGAAGAACAGTGACTTCGTGGTTTTTTGAAAGATTTTGGGCTAATTCATTTACTGTTTTACTAATACCTCCTGGAAAGGTAGTTTCAAGATAATTAACAAGTAGTACTTTCATGGTTTTCACTTTGAGTCCCTAATTGATTCAACCTTTATTTTGGAGGTTCAAGTAATATGATCCAAAGAATATATTTTTTTGCAACTCTAGGTTTATATTATGAATATGTTTATTAAATATTCTTTTGCATTTTAATGTATTCAAAAGCACCTTACAACATATAAAAAACTATTTATTTGGTGATGCATAATTAAACTATATAATAAAGAATATGAACCAATTTGATGTTGGATAACCTTAAATTGAGGGTTATAAACCAAAATTAACCATTAAAAACTATTCTTATTCCAAGATTAAAATTGTAGAGTGACATATTTGGTGGATGAAAGACAGATTCATCTATGAAATAACTATAATTTAGCCAACCCATGTCTTAAAGCTACAAATAGGACAGATATAATGAACACAGTTCAAAAGATAAGTAAAAATGTTGGTTTAGTCTTTATTTCACAGATTTTAACCTATGTACTGGCATTTTTTACAGTTATTTATACTGCCAGGTATCTTGGTGCTGGTGGCTTTGGAATTTTATCCCTGGCCCTTTCAATTGGCTCTATTTTTGCAGTCTTCATGGATATGGGTTTAAGTACTCTTATTGTTAGGGAAATTTCTCGTGATAAATCCCTATCAGGCAAATATATAGTAAACAGCATTGTGATGAAGCTTATTTTGTCCAGTTTAACACTGGGATTGGTAGTTGTAACTGTGCACCTGTTAGGTTACAATCCACTTGAAAGCCTGATAATATATTTAATAGCAATATCTATGGCAATCAGCTCATTTTACATATTTTTAAATGCAGTGTTCCAAGCAGAAGAGAAAATGGAATATCTTTCACTTGCAAACATATTGAACAGTGTCATTCTACTTGCAGGTACTATTTTAGGGGTTTATTTAGGGTTAAGTATAGTGTACTTTGCATTAATTTACATATTTACAAGTATAATAGTTTTAATCTACTGTGTAACTGTTTACGTTAAGAAATTCCTGAACATCAAACTTGAATTTGATCTCAGCTTTTGGAAGCCAACTTTAAGGGAATCCTGGTCATTTGGATTAATATCCCTAAGTTATATGCTTTACACCTACGTTGATTCCATTATGCTGTCCATTTTAAAAGGTGCTGAAGCAGTTGGATGGTACAGTGCATCTTACAGGTTGATGTACATAGCACTAATAATACCCAATGCAATTAATATAGCAATTTTTCCAGTCATGTCCAGATTGTACACCAACGCCTCAAAAAGTTCACTGAACCTTCTTAATGAAAGATACTTCAAATATATGATGGTTTTAGGTATTCCACTTGGAATTGGAACGAGTCTCCTAGCAAAACCTATTATTCTGCTGCTTTATGGAACAGAATATTATCCATCTATTATTACGCTTCAAATATTGGTTTGGGCTATTGTATTCACGTTTGCTGGAGCATCCTACATACAGCTACTACAGTCCACCAACAAACAGTTGATAATCACTAAAATATCCCTAGCCTGCCTTGTGCTGAATGTGATTCTCAACTTAATATTAATTCCATCCTACAGTTATGTTGGAGCAAGCTTTGCCACCATTGCTACAGAAGCCGTTCTTAACGGTTATATAATATATGTCACCTACAAGTTGGGCTACGGTACCTCGTATAAAGTAGTTTTAAAGGATTTGTCAAAAATTTTTGTGGCCACTGCAACCATGACCATTTTCATATGGTACTTCATTAACTTGAATTTCTTTGTAGTGGTAGCAGCAGCCATAATAATCTATTTCGTTACACTCTACATTGTTAGGGGTATTGATGATGTTGATATTGAAATATTGAAGCAGATTAAAGGTTAAAATATGGGTTAATATTGGAGAAATAAGTAATAAAATAATATATTATGTATTATTAATATAATTGTATTGAAAAATATTCAAAGAAATTTTTAAACACGTTATGAATAGCATGCAACTATAAATGGAGTTTAATATATGGATATCCTGCTCTACTTGAATTGGTTCATTGTATTGGTTTCGATAATTCTAATTTTCCTATTCAAACCAACGAAGTTGAAAAAAACAGTCTACCCCCTATACTTCGCATTTTTTGTGGTAACCTTCTTTTGCTATCTATTTACCTTGATGGGCTCGACGGTACTGATCATTAATATGTTGGGTGCACTCTGGACTTACACAGCCTTTGGATTAGTTTTGATCCATTCCTCATTGTCACTTGGAAACAGGAAAACCATAGTATTTTTCATTATAGCCCTGATCATTGGGTTAGTATCAGAATTGTTAGCTGTTAAGTATGGATACCTTGGAAGGTACTACTACAACCCTGAATTAAGGCCGTTCTTCTTTGGAATGGTGCCTATAATGTCCGTATTTTCATGGGCAACAATTATTTACCTATCCTACACCTTTTCAAATTTGATGTTAAAGGCCGGGATTAAAAAACCTGATTTAAAGGGGAACAAACTTCATTGGTTGATCTTAATAATTTTACTCTCATCAATAAGTGGTTTTGTTGCTACAAGCATTGATATGATCCTTGATCCAGTGGTTGTTGCAGGCCAAGGTTGGATCTGGATAGATGGAGGACCATACTACGGTATACCCATCAACAACTTTGTGGGATGGTTTTTCGTAACGTTTATTGCAACCTTCCTGTTTAGACTCTACGAATCTGTCAAACCTAAAACTGATGGTTCATTAACCAAAGGTTCCTTCTTCACCACCCTAAGCATGATCCTGCTCTTTGTCATGTACTTCTTTATTTATGCAGTTTCAGCTTTCAAAATGGGAAGCCCGGAATATGTATTGATTGGTGCAACAACAATGGGGCCATTAATATTGATAACCCTCTTAATAACTGTTTTACAGTTTTCAGGAAAAAAATTGGAACAGAATAACAGAAGTTAGTTTGGATAATAAAAAATGCGAAAGAGTGGAAAAAAATGGAGATAATCTTCTTCACTAAACTGTTGGTGGTTTTAATAGCAATTGCCTTGATACTGACTTTAAAACCATTACAACTTAAAAAAACTGTGTATCCCATTTACTTTGGGTTTTTGATCGTTACATTTTTGAGTTACATTTTCATGTTGATGGGTTTTACCAACTGGCTGGTTGAGTTTGTAGGATCCCTCTGGATCTTCGCGGGTTTGGCATTTGTTATAATTCATTCCTCCATCACCATGGGAAAAACTAAAACCGGCCTATTTTTCATTATAGCGCTCATATTTGGACTGGTTTCTGAAGTTTTAGGAGTTAAGTATGGATGGATATACGGGCATTACTACTACAATCCCATGTTAACTCCTGCATTCTTTGGACTGGTCCCAGTAATCAATGTGTTGTCATGGGCTTTGATAATCTACATCTCCTACGTCTTTGCAAATATAATCCTTGATTATGGTAAAAATAGATTCAATCCAAAGAATGAGAGTTCCTTATTGGTTTTCATTGTATTAATTCTCATTTCAATGATTAGTGCCATGGTTGCAACCAATTTAGACATGTTGATCGATCCTGTTGTGGTGGCCACCCATGCATGGTTCTGGATTGATGGAGGGGAGTACTTTGGAATACCCATAAGCAACTTCGTGGGATGGTTTGTTGTGGTCTTCGCTGTTAGTTTCATTTTCAGGGTGATAGAACTCATGATGGACAAAAAATCCTTGGCCACTGAAGAGACCCCAGCTCACTCAGCTACCATAATAAGTTTGTACATCATGTTCCTTTTAATATACGGATACACTGCCCTCCTGATTGGACGTCCTGAATATCTTTTAGTGGGTGTAACAGCTATGGGGCCATTCATCTTGATAACCATACTGATCACGTACCTAAAATTCAAGAAAGAGGGGAAAAAATGAACGAACTATTCAAATCTTTTGTAATGACTTACCGTGCATCTAGATCTCTTAAGTATGGTGGTTACTTCATCACCATCTTACCGTTCATAGCAATCTTGTACTACAATGGTTTTATCAATTCTCCATGGGCTCTGCTTTACCTGCTTCCACTTGTTCCTGCATTTGCAGGTGGTTTTATGTGGAATGCCATAGGTGATGCTGACAAGGACCCCAAGTCAAAAAATCCCGTTACCCAAGGACTAATTTCTGTAAAATTTCTTTATGCAACAATAGCATCGTTGTACCTGATTTCAATTCTATTCCTGCTGCTTATATACACTTCATTCGCTTCATTAATGGCCCTCTTATTGTTACTGTTGTTAGCTGCAATCTACAGTGGATTTAAGCTCAGGATGAAGGAAAGTATTTTGGGACCTGTAGTGGCATCCTTTGGATTTTTTGTCCTACCATCCATCATGCTGTTGGCCGAGTTCAATTACTTCAGTTTAGGTACAGTGACACTCCTTGTTGGATTGTTTGTAATTTACTTTGCCCACGAAATTAAACACACCATAATAGAATACGATCTAGATCTAAGCTTCGATTGCAGGACATTTGCCGTGATAGTTGGTAAAAAAAATGCCAACATTGCAGAGTACGCATCCCTTATTTTGGGATTTATTTTCCTAACTGCCAGTATTTATTACCTCCTGCCCAATTCCTACATGATTTCAAACTATTACATACCCACAGTTTATGTTATGGGCGTTTTCATAATATTTTTCCTATTAAGCCTGTTCTTTACACTGTTCTATGGATTTAAAACCCAGTTTGATCAGAAGGGAGATGTTATTCTCAACATGCTCCCCTACATAGCCAGCAGAACTTGTTACATAACCATTGGATTGTTCCTGCTAAATTTACCGCTGCTGGTCATAATACTTGCATTATGGCTCCTGTTTACAGATAAATATCTATAAAAAAAATGAATATGGTTAAAATTCGAGGAATTACATGATAACAGTAATCTGTGTCTACAACAACAGAGTTCTACTTGAGGATAGACTTTTAAAAAGTTTAAAAATCCAAAGTAGTGAATACGAAATCATACTGTTGGATAACACAAATGGAAAATATAAATCTGCAGCCAGAGCTTTAAACTGCGGGGCAAAACAGGCCACCAAGGATTATCTGATGTTCGTGCATCAGGATGTTGATCTGCTCTACGAGGACTGCCTCAAGGATATTGAAGAAAGTTTAATGGAACTAAATGATCTGGGGGTTGCAGGGGTTGCAGGTTACACAGAAACAAATGGAAAATTCATCATGTACAGCAACATAAAAGATGGGCGTCCTCCCGAGGATGTTGGTGTATATCTCAATGATCCCCTTAAGGTTCAAACAGTTGATGAATGCCTGTTTATTGTTCCGAGATCCATCTTTGAAAAACTGAAATTCGATGAGATCACGTGTCCAGGTTGGCACTTGTACGGAGTAGACTACTGTTTAAGCACCAATGAACTTGGAAAATCTGTTTACGTAGTTCCCATTAATATCTACCATGTTTCAAGGACAGAATCCTTTTCAAAGGATTATTACACCCTTTTAAAAAATATTGTGAGGAAACACGGTAAAAACTACAAAACAATCGATACCAGCTGCGGCATATGGAACACAAACAGTTTTAGACTGGAACTAAATATATTAGAAGACAAATTATTAAAATTCCTAAAATTTAGATGATTTTCCTCCTTAAAGAACTATTTTTACTCGTTATCTATCCTTCCATGCTTTACAATGATGCATAAGGATTTATTTTTCCATAATGGTTTATTTTATTCTGTAATATGCTTCAATTGGAGTTTTAAGGCCTGGAAATATCCTTGTGAAATTAATCACAAAAACAGATAAAAATAATATATTAAGGTGAGTATACAAACCAAACTACATGAATTATGTAGGTTTGGGGGAAAAAATTGATAAAAAAATTCATCTTGTGTATCTGCTTCATATGTTTGTTAATATTTTCTATCCAATCCATAAGTGCTGCAAACATTGCTGTTCATCCTGGAGAAAGCATTCAAAATGCAGTGAATGGGGCAAATGATGGAGATAATATTACTGTTTATGATAACAACAACCCATACACCTACAAAGAAAGTATTACCCTAAATAAGAAGATAACAATTAAGGCCTCGGGAAATGTGACTATTGAGGCTAAAAATTCTAGTTCTGCAGTATTTACAGTTAATTCAGCTGCTTCTGGATCAACCATTCAGAACTTTATCATGACCAAAACTGATTACTGCATCATGATAAACAATGCCAACAGCTGCACAATAGCCAACAACATCATATCCCGAACTTCTTTAGTTGGAATACAATTTTACGGGAATGTTTACAACTCAAAGGTCACAGGCAACACCATAACTGGTGTTGATCCAAGTGTTGGGAATGGAGTGAGTTTTGAATATGGAACAGTATCAAACAACACCATAACTGGAAATACCATAAGCAACTTTTTAAATGGAATTATTTTCAACGATAACAGTGCAAACAACACAGTCTCAAACAACAGGGTAAGTTGCAATAGTTACAGTGGCGTTGGAATTTACACAACTGACAATGCTCGAGGCATGATAATAACTGGAAACACAGTTACAGGTGCTGAAGATGGAATAGCAGTACAGCAAATAGGAACCAGTACCGCAACCAACTTCGTCATGACTGGAAACATCTTAACCGGCAATAAAAATGGTTTCTGGGTCTGCTTGGGTAACAGCACCATATCCAACAACACGGCTTCAGGAAACCTTGTGAGTGGATTGGACATAACAGGTAGCTACAACAGGATCTTGAACAACAACGCTTCAAAAAATGGCAACTGTGGAATAACACTCGGAAGTTATGGGAATGCAGATTACAACACAGTTTCAGGTAACATACTCGGCTACAATCAAGCAGGTCTGAACACTGCAAGTCACTACTCAACCATCACCGGGAACAACCTTTCCAACAACAATAACTACGGTGTAATAATCACTGCTGACCACGTTAAATTGGCTCAGAATACATTGGAGAACAACACTGACGGAGGAATATTATTAATAGGTGTCTACAACACCGTAGATTCTAATAATATTTACAAAAACTCAGTAGGTATTGTTCTACAGAGTTCAGGAACTGCAGATTATAACATGGTAAGCAACAACGTTCTAAACTACAACAACAACGGGATAAACAGTGGCAGTCCATATTCCACTTTCATAAACAACACAATTAACAATTGTTTAGAAAACGGTCTGGTAAACACTGCAGATCATGTTAATATCACAAAGAATAGGGTTGAAAATAGCAATGGAACAGGTATTTTGAGTATTGGTACCTACAACCTCATCAAAGAAAACACCCTCACAAACAATTCATTGGGAATCTGTCTTCAGAAATCCACAACTGGAGATTACAATTCTGTAACAGGAAACAATGCCAGCAACAATGGTAATGGAATAAATAACGGAAGTCCATGTACAGAATTAGTTAACAACACAGTTAACAACAACACTGAAAACGGCATGGTAAACACCGCAAGTAACGTGAACATCCAAGGCAACAGCGTCCTGAATAATGGAGGTACGGGAATTCTCAGTGTTGGAAGTTATATAAACATTTATAATAACCTTCTTAAAGGCAACAACCTTGGAATTTATTTAATCAGCTTTGGCAATAATGATTACAACGTATTGACCAACAACACTGTTATTTACAATATCAACGGGATAAACAGCGGATCTAACGGTACCAATTTTTACAATAACACCTTGAACTACAACAATGAAACTGGCCTCACAATCACCGGTTCCAACTGTTACGTGGTTGGAAATTCGATGTGCTTCAATAAAGATGCCGGACTGACAATTACTGGCACCAATAATGTTGTGATCATGAACAGGTTGGAACAGAACCTTTACGGTGCATCATTTAGTAATTACAACGCAGCAGTATTTGGTTTCAACAGTGTGGTTGGAAATACCTATCAGCTGTACAGCCCTGATACATCTGGAAAATTGAATGCCATTGACAACTGGTGGGGTTCAAACAGTTCTCCTGCAAATATTTATGGATTGTTCACAGTCAGCCCTTGGATCGTTTTGAAAGTAGTTTCAAGTTCTAATAAAATTAATTTAAATGGTGTTTCAAATATCACCGCCGATCTAACCTGGAACAGTGCAGGTGAACATACGGTTCTGCTTTATCCCGGAGTTTTTGTTCCTGATGGAATTCTTATTAATTTCAGCTGTGATTCACTGGGTTGTTTAAGCAGTTTGGTTTTAAATCTTGTCAACGGTACTGCAACCACATGTTTTACGGGAAAAACTAACGGTACTTCCACAATAGGAGCTACAATCAACAATCAAAATGTTTCCACAACTGTTATTGTGGTTGGAGGAACAGTTTTAGCAGTTAACTCCACAAACGGACACAAAGGTGATGTGGTAAACCTTGTGGCAACTTTAAAAGATGGTAATAATCTGGCATTAAATGGTAAAACCATCAAATTTTGGGTTAATGGAAATTTGGTTGGAACAGCCACAACCAATGGTACTGGTGTTGCCTCCATCCCCTACACCATAACTCAGGATCCGGGCAGTTTCACAGTAACAGCTCAATTTTTGGGTGATGATGTTTATACTGGCTGTAACGGAACAGGCAGTTTATTAGTAGTATCAAATCTTAAAAACACAACCATCACCCTTAAACCGGTGTCAGGATATGTTGGAGACACTGTTAATTACACTGCAACCCTTCATGATGTTGATGGAAATACAATCTCAGGGAAGACAGTTGAATTTTATGTAAACGGTACATCGATAGGATCGTCTGTCACAGATTCAAATGGTGTGGCTAATTTAGTTTACAAATTAAGCCAGTCCCATGGTATTTACACCATTATGGCCATGTTTTTACAAGATGGTAGTTATCTTTCATGCAATTCTACAAATTCTCTTCAAGTTAATTTAATACCCACGAAATTGGTTGTGAATTCAGCGACAGCTGTGCCCGGCCTTGCAGTTAATCTTGGAGCAACTCTTACAGATATCCATAATAATTCACCATTGACAGGTAAGGTTGTTAAGTTCTTTTTAAATGGAGTTGCAATTGGAACTGGAACAACCAACAGCAATGGATTAGTGTCTCTTGTTTATGTCGTGCTTCAAACTACCGGTAATTATATTATTTCTGCTACGTTCGACGGTGATACAAGTTATGCTGCATCTAACAATACAAACAACCTCCAGGTTAACCTTACTTTAACCAACATTACAATCAAACCAGTTACAGGTTACAAAGGGGACAAAATTAACCTAACGGCCACACTCAAAGACAAGAACGGAACCCCACTGTCTGGAAAAACAATAAATTTCTACGTAAATGGAACACTCCTAGGAACTGGAACTACCAACACAGATGGAACTGCAAATTACCTTTGCACCCTAAATTCTGCAAGTGGGATTTACACCATTATGGCTGTTTTTTATCAGGACGAAATTTACATGGGATCTAATGGTACTAACAGCCTGCAGATTAATTTAATTCCAACTAATATCGTTGTCAACAGGGTTACAGGCTACAGAGGATGTTCTGTTGATTTGTCTGCGGCTTTAAAGGATCAAAACAATTCACCCCTAGTTGGAAAAACAGTTTATTTCTCCATTAATGGGTTTGAAGTCGGTAGTGCATTAACTAATGAAAAAGGTATTGCTGTACTTCCCATAGCTTTAATTGAACCTGATGGTTCCTACCTGTCACTTTCAGAGGATGATGATTCCTACGTTGTGCTGGCAAAGTTTTTTGAAAATGAAAGTTACTTAGCTTCAGAAAATTACAACAACCTCTTAGTAAAACTCATTCCTTCGAGTATTAGCTTTAATTCTGTTACCAAACATAATGGAACCAATTTGAATCTTGTGGCATCCTTGAAAGACTATAATAACCAGCCCATAAGTGGAAAAACATTGGAGTTCTACATTGGAAATACAGAAGTTGGAACAGCCAACACCGATGTAAATGGTGTTGCAACATTGGTATACACTGTTTCCCAACTTTCAAGAACTTACAGTTTTATGGTTAAGTTTCTGGGGGATGATGATTACAACGAAACAACTGCCACAGGTTATTTAACTATTGTTCCATCAAAAACTGTCCTATCTGTGTTGCCAACAAACAGTTATAGAACTGTAAGTACTAATTTAAAGGTAAAACTACTAGATGAAGCAGGGAATGGACTTTCTGATAAACTTATAAGTTTTTTTGTTAATAACTGCCTCATTGGAACTGCTCTGACCAACAGTGAGGGTATTGCAACTTTGATCTACACCCTAAACAGTTGTGGTTCTTACAATTTATCTGCAGAATTCAGTGATAACATAGATTACAATTCCTCGTCAGACAAAAAAAGCTGGATTGTACAGACCATCCCCACAAAACTGATTTTAAAATCATTGAAGAGTTACAAGGGAGACAAGGTTAAATTACAAGCAACACTAATGAATACTGTTAATAATGTCCCATTATCTGGAAGAACTGTTTACTTCTACGTGAATGGGAACTTAGTTGGAAGCGGAATTACCAACAGTTCGGGAGTTGCGAGTTACTTGTACTTGGTAAAGTATTGTTCTGGTACCTACAGCCTCAAGGCAGAGTACAAAAAGGATGCTTTGTACAGTGGTTCCAACAACAACACATCCCTAAATGTTCAAAAAATACCCACCAAGACAGTTACAAACAGTGCATCAGCTAAAATAAATTCGAGAATTAAACTAACGGCGACTCTTATAAATCTACATAACAACACCAAACTAATAAATGCCACAGTAAAATTCTACGTTGCAGGTAAATGCGTGGGATCTGGTGTGTCTAACAAGTATGGAGTGGCAACTATCTACTACACAGTTAAGATCAACAGAGGCACTTATTACATAACAGCCAAATACCTCTCAAACAACACCTACAATGGAAGTTCAAGCTATAACAAGCTTAAAGTGACATGATTACAGGTTAAATAGCTGAAGCTTCAAAAACTTTTCTTAAGTTGTGATTTCTACTCTCAAAAATAGCTCATTTTATAATTGTTTATTGATGATAATTTGCAAAACTCCAATTTTC